>JBEKSO010000281.1:0-6059 GCA_049516935.1 Thermoguttaceae bacterium | reverse complement strand
TTACTCGGGCGGAGGGATGACCGACTGGGGCGCTCACCGCTTCGGGGGCGCGATGTTTGCCGCGGGCGTTGCCGACCAGGGACCGCTGGAAATCATTCCGCCCGACGGCAAAGATGTCAAGTATTTGACTTATCGATTTGCCAATGGACTGTTGATGTGCCGCAATCCGGAGCAAAAGGAAGGGATAACCGTTGTGGGCACGCCGGGGGAGAAACTGCCGGCCAAGACCATGCCCAGATACAAGGGCACGGGCGGCATTTACGGCGATTTCCTGTATTGCGTGCGCTCTCGCGAAAAGCCCTTCCGCGACATCGAGTTGGCCCATCGGACCGCCACTGTCTGCCACCTGGGCATCATCGCCTACAACCTGAATCGGCCCTTGAAGTGGGATCCGGAAAAAGAGGAATTCCCCGGCGACGAAGAGGCCAATCGCTTCCTCGATCGAGCCAAACGCGAACCCTGGCAACTGTGATGAGTTATCAATGATGAATGGTGAATGATGAGGGCCGGCCAATTTATTGGCCGGTCTGGAATGATGATGAAACCGCTTGCGGTTTCGCGATAGTTTTCGAAGAACCGTAAACTGAAAACCGATAACTGAAAAACTTGGAACTTTGATATTATGGCTACACAACAAAATGCAACCGGCGATGGCGCCGCTATTGTTGGCGCGGATGAGAATTCAGCCGATAACAAATATAAACCCAATCCCAGACCGGATCGCATATTCGACAAGTCCGCGGTGGACAAATCGTTCGAGTCTTTGAAAACCTTCGACTGGGGCTCGAATTACGATGAGATCCTGGCAATTGACGATGCGGTGATAGCCACGCATGATAATGTCGCGGCCCGCAAGGACCTGGAAACCCGGTTGACCACGGTGCTTTTGACCGATGCTCCTCGCCCGGCCAAGGATTTTACCTGCCGCATGCTAAGCGAGATTGGATCGGCGGACTGCGTGCCGGCCCTGGCCGATCTGTTGTCCGATCAGGACCTTTCGCACATGGCCCGCTATGCCTTGGAGCGGATCGGCGGTCCCGAATCGGTCAAGGCGATGCGGGACGCCTTGCCCAAAGTGAGTGGTGCGTTAAAGGCGGGAATGATCGAATCCCTGGGCGCGCGACGCGATGGGGCAAGCGTAGACGTTTTGGCTGTTCTGGCCGGTGGGCCCGATAAGACGCTGGCCTTTGCGGCGATCAACGCACTGGGCAAGATCGGCACTCCGGAAGCAGCCAAGTCATTGGGTGACATTGTCAAGAACACTCCGGCTGAGCTAAAGCCAATTGCCGCCGACGCATGTTTGGTCTGTGCCCAGCGGCTTTCAGCCGAGGGCAACAATGTCCAGGCAATGCTCTTATACAAGGGCCTCAGCGGCGAAGATCAGCCCAAATACATTCGCCTGGCGGCCACTCGCGGCCTGCTGGCCGCCGCGAAAAAAGAATAAAGGATTATTGAGGATCGTATAATAATGCCGCATTCATCGTTTAGCCCCGGAGCTTGCTCCGGGAGTATTTGCTGAAAAAAACTGCTATTCTATTTTAACCTTATTACCGATAGCCGTGAAAACGTCCCTCATACTTTTATCCGCGATAATTTCCCTGGCGGTCGCCTATCGGACAAGCGGAGCGCCGCCGGCCGCGGATGACGCAAGCGATCAGTTGATCGATGTGGTCGTCAACCTTTTGAGCGATAAGGACAAAGACTTTCAAGCAATTGGTCTTCAGCAGGTCCGCGAGGAGGTCAAAGGAACGGCGGCCACGAAACGATTTGTGGAGTTGCTGCCGAAGCTGACGCCCGACACCCGGACAGGATTGATCGACGCGCTGGGCGCCCGGGGCGACAAGACGGCCCGGGGCGCAGTTGTGGAGATGCTCAAGGCGCCTGAAGAGCAAGTTCGTGCGGCGGCCTTGCGTGCTTTGGGATTTCTGGGCGAAGCCGGCGACGTGCCGCTTATGGCACAATCGCTTACGGCGGGCGGGGAGACGGAGAAAACGGCCGCCAAACGCAGCCTGGAGCAGATCCGCGCCGAAGGGGTTGACGAAAAAATCGTGGGGGAATTGAAGGCTGCCACGGACCCCCGGCGGCAAACGGCTCTGATCGAGATCGTCCAGCGCCGCAAAGCGACGGCAACCGTGCCCATACTGTTGAATCTTGCCGTTTCCGACAAGGCGGACATCCGCGCCGCTGCAATGCAGGCGCTGGGTCAATTGGCCGGCGCCGAAGACATTCCCAATCTAGTCAAAGCCCTGCTCGCGACCGAAAGCGGCCCGCAACGCGATGCCGCGGAAAAATCGATCATGTTCGTGTGTGCGCGCATCAAAGACGCCAACGAGCGGGCTGGTCCGCTGCTGGCTGTTTGGGAGCAACTCGGCGATGAGAAGAAGACTATCGTATTGCCCACCCTGGGGCGAGTCGGTGGTCCAAAGGCCCTCAAGGTCGTGGAGGAGGCCATTGCCGGCGACAATGCGCAGCGCCGCGATGCGGGCGTTCGAGCCTTGTGCAACTGGCCCGATGCCTCGGTGGCAGGCAGGCTTTTGGAAATGGCGCAAACTTCAAATAGTCCTAACTACCGCTCCTGGACATTGAGAGCATTGACCCGCGTAGCCGTGTTGCACGACAGCCGTTCGGACGCGGAAAGACTCGATCTCTTGAAAAAGGCCATGACTCTGACCGATAGCAACGAAGAACGTAATTATGTCCTTGAACGAGCAAAAGCGATTCGTACAATGGATTCCGTGCGTTTTGTGCTGTCGTATATGGACAAGCCAGAATTGTCTCAGCACGCCTGCGCCACCGTCGTCGAATTGGCACATTACCGCGAACTCCGCGATCCGAACAAAGCCGAATTCGACATGGCCCTAGACAAAGTGATCGGCATTTGCAAGGACCCTACCCTGGTCGATTATGCCAAGCGCTACCGAAGAGGAGAGACTGTAGAGTTGCGAACAACGACATCCCAGTGAGTAAAGTTTTACATTTAGACCTTATTCCAAAGTTCATCCTGAGCGTAGCGAAGGATCTCGGTTGCAGCATTACCCATTTCTACCATTGTGTCCCTACTAGATTCTTCGCTTCGCTCAGAATGACGAATATTGTCAGTGGGCAGTAAACTGCCCACCCCTTATCGTCCTCTGCCACTATCTGTTTTTTAATTCTTCATATTTAAAACATCCCGTGGACATATTTGAAGCCATCGCAAAACGGTATAGTTATCGCGGCGAGTTTACCATAGCGCCCGTGCCGCGAAGCGATTTGGAAAAGATCGTCGAGGCGGGCATACACGCGCCGTCCGGCTGCAACGAACAGGTGGTCTCGTTCGTGATTATCGACGACCCGCAACTGCTAGAGCAAATTGCCCGGATTGTGATAAAACCTGTCTGCGCCACCGCCCGGGCAATGATTGCCTGCGTGATCGATCCGCGGCCTGTATATCAAGGCCTGTCGTTTGCAGTGGAAGATTGCGCAGCGGCCGCGGAGAACATGCTTCTGGCCATAACCGCTTTAGGCTATGCCAGCGTATGGCTGGACGGCGCTTTGCGTCTGGAAAATCGGGCAGCTCGAGTCGGTGAACTAATTGGCATTCCTGCGGACAAGGTTGTACGAATAATTCTGCCAATTGGGGTGGCCTCAATTCCGGGCATACAGCGTGAAAAGCTGCCCTTCAATCATCGGGCATGGTTCAATTGGTGGGGAAAAACCAGCGGCTAAGGTTGAGGGAAAGAGGTGAATGGCTGGTGGCGAAGCAGGGGTTTTTGTAGTCGCAACATCTTATCTTGCAAGGAGTTGTGGAATCGTTCCGGTTTTCTTCTTAACATAATGGCATGAATGGCAATGACCAGGCGATTGGCCGCTATTCTATCAATTTTTAAGATAAAAAACTGTTTTTAATCGCCCTGAGTTTAGTCATTTTAAGATTATTTTGGGGAAAATGCTTGTAATTTTCGGGATTTTAAGTAAGATGAAGTCTAGGTAATTTCTATCAATTATAACCCCATACATGGAGGCAGCGCTCGTGAACTCGGTAATCTCTAGACCCGCGCCCGTATGCGCACCGCATGCGAGGAAGAAGTTCGTTTTTTGTCTCATCTTGTGGGTCATAGGGTTGGTTGCAGCATTCTCGCTGACCTTCTCTCAGCAGGCCATAGGAGCTAGCACTTTAACTCCCATAGGCGATAACCCCACAATCCCGGCATCTTTATGCGGCGTAGTGTACTTTGATGCCAACCAGAACGGGAAACTCGATAATAATGAATACGCAATCAGCGGCGGCGATGTCGAGTTGATCGATAGCAGCGGCAATAAATTATTTGCCCCAGTGAACAGTGTCGGTCAATACTCTTTTAAAAATTTAGCTCCCGGCAACTATTCTCTTTATAACGAGACTAAAGGAACTTGGTTGGCGGTCCCGGGTGCGATCCACGGCATGAATCAAACCCCATTTACGAGCTTGGCCGTCGGCAACGACTGGGAAATGGACAATATCGTATTGAATGCGGGCGATCAGGGCGATATGTTCAATTTTGGCGCCCAATATTTTCCGATTCAATTGCTCTCGAAACGGATGTTGCTGGCTTCGTCCGTGTCTGGGCAGGGGGGACAGCCGTTTATTGCGGCAGTTCCCGAACCCGAAATGGCGGTTATCTTAAGTTTTGCCGCAATCGCCTTTATCATCATGGCCGCCAGGCGTCGTTGCTGCAAGAAATAATTGGAGTTGGGAACATAATTGTGAAATCTCAAATCTATTTCAGGGTATTTTAGAATTTCTGCAACATGGTTAAAGAAATAATCAAGCCCGAAGGGCGGCTGCGATGTAGCCGCCCTTCGGGCTTATTGTTTTCCCGCATGGCGACGTACGGGCTTGATCAATTGAATATGGCGGTGGCTGTAAAAAGGCCAATAGGCGGCCAATCCTATTGTTGTGGATGTTGGGTGGCAGTTGTACTGCCACCCGGGGCGACAGTGAAACTATTGCCCCAACTGAACCCACACGATTAGCTCTGGCCGCCTACTAAAGCACTTCTCAGATAAGTGTAGCGTGTTGGGTGCCATGCCCACGCTTGCCGTGGGCATGTTTTCCGGAGAATTACGCCGCATGGCCACGCAAGCCTGGCCATGGCACCCGCTACACTCAAGTGAGATGTGCTCTAATGTCAATAAAACGCCATGGCAAAGCATTTGGCATATTCTGGCTTAAGTGTGTAATATTTGCATGATTAACGGATTGTTTTAGAGCCTATCCCAAAAGTCCCCTCTCCCTTTGGGAGAGGGTTAGGGTGAGGGTTTAATCGCCGTGAATTCGTAGTTCTAATCTCTTGCTGTGATTGAACTTTGATGTTTTGGGATAGGCTCTTAGTATTTTTTGCGATATTTTTCTTCCGGATTTATCAGAAAAACCGGTACTGGCGAAAAACCGAGGCTGCAATAGGTGAAAATTAGTCCTAATATGCTACTAGATAGGTATTGTTAGGCGGATTAAAGTAAGAAGTAATGGAGGGCAATTTTTTTGCCGGGTCAACATGCGCCTTACTTCAATCCCCCAAATCTACCGCCATCTGAACCGCTGGTATGAAATTCTGGCCGTGCTGAGCAAATATGAGCTGGCCTCATGGATCAATCGGCTGGGGCCGGAGTTTGCTAAGGATTTGCTCAAGGCGCCCGGGGGGACCTCGATCGCGCGGCATCGTTGGGAAACGCGGCTGCGATTGGCCCTCTCCGAACTAGGCCCGACGTTTATCAAACTGGGCCAACTTCTCAGCACCCGGCCCGATCTGGCGGGAGTCGCCCTAAGCGAGGAGTTGCAGCAGCTCCAAGCCAACGCCCCGGCCGATCCGCCGGACGCCGTGCGCAAGATGATCGAAGGGGAATTGAAACGGCCCCTGGGAGAGCTTTTCGCCGAGTTCGAATCCGCCGCCATGGCCTCGGCATCGATCGGGCAGGTGCACCGGGCCCGGCTCCATTCGGGCGAGAAGGTGGTAGTCAAAGTTCTGCACACGGACATTGAAAAAAAGGTGGCCGTGGACATGGAGATTCTTGCCGGCCTGGCCCAACTGGCCGAAAGA
>JBEKSO010000280.1:0-6082 GCA_049516935.1 Thermoguttaceae bacterium | reverse complement strand
CATCCTACCAGCAGTCCGATGCGCGTTTACCATTTCGGCGCTTCCTCCAACTGGTATGCCGAACCGCAATAAGGACAGTTGATGAAAATTCCCCCCGCCCGCACGCTAATCGAATCCTTGTTCAATATACCTCCACAGGAACGGCACTTCATTTGTTCGATGTTCACGTCGCCGGACAAATCGATCTTTTGAATCAAGGTGGTTTCAATGGGTTTTGGTTTCAATAGTGCAAGCAAGATAAGCGCCCCGGCGGCCACCATCAACACCACACCCACCACTATTCGCATGGATTGTCCTTGGGCGCCGACGACAAACATAATTCCCAAGAATGCCAGTGCCGCAGCCAGTGGATATGCGATAAGTTTCATGATATTGAATTATGTCGCCCCTTCGGGGCTTGCTAATGGTTAATGGGGCTAGCAACCAGGGCCTAACAGTCCTGGCTACACGACCTTGCTCCTTCGGAGCTAAAAAAATATGTGCTCCCGAGTATATCAAACTAACCAGACACTTCAAACCGCTTATTAGTAGTTCGGCAGTAACCTTTATATCTTGAATATCCCCTCTTAACTATAAGGGATTCGCCACCCCCCTAATTATGCCGAAAAAAATCCAAACGCACCTATTGACAACCGATATATAGATTTGCTATATATAGATTACCGATACATATAGAAAGGAACGCTATGGCCGACAAAACTTGCGGCGATATGATTCGAGGGAACCTGGACCTGCTGGTGCTGTCAACGCTGGCAAATGAATCGAAATACGGGTATCTGATCCAACAAAGCCTGGCCACGGCAACCGGCGGGCTGATGAGCGTGCAGGCCGGCACCCTTTATCCCATGCTGCATCGGCTGGAGGCCGAACGGCTGATCCGCAGCCGGTGGGATGAAACTACCGGTCGGAAGCGGAAATGGTACGAACTCACTCCGGCCGGACACAAGCGCTTGCACCAGCAGGCCCATCAGTGGCGCGAATACGCCGATTGCGTGTGGCGCATGCTCGGCCCGGTGTTCGGCGGAGCATGCAGTCCAGTGGGAGGTGTGTAATGACTGAAAAAAGTCATACTTGTGTGGAACTGCTTACAAACAAGCAGTGGCACCTAGCCAGGAAATTACAGCACTGCTTCTGACGAAGCAGTGGCACACGGTGGGGAGGTGTGTAATGATCGGCGGAATGTCTCCGGAAGAGTTCCAGAATTATCTGGGCTTGCTCAGTCGCTTGTTACGGCTCAAGGCGACCGAGCGAGAATCGATCGAGGAGGAGTTGCGATCCCACCTCGAAGAACGTTTGGCGGCATTGACCGCCCAGGGAATCGAGCCGGCTCGGGCGGTATCCATGGCATTGGCGGAATTTGGCGACGCGGCCGCGTTGGCCGCCGAGTTCACCGCAGTATCTCGGTATTACAAGAAGAGGTGGATCATGCGTCTAACAGTCGGATCGATTGCGGCCAGCATAATAATGGCCGCCGTGTTGGTTTCATATTGGCCGGGGGCAGCCATGCAGTCGCCCCTTAACGCGGCCCAGCCGCAACAGATAGAAAAAGCAAAAGAAACATCGTCTGATTCAATCGCATCAGCTATAGAAAAACCCGATGCAAATGCTCAAACGCAGGTGAAACTCGAAAAAACCATTGATGCAGAATTTGTGGAAACGCCTCTAGGACAGGTGTTGGATTATTTTTCCACAGAAACAAAAGCCCAATTCCGTATGGACACAAAGATATTGAATGAGGCAGGTATAACATCAGATAATCCCATCACATTTCACTTAAAGAACATGCCCGCTGAAACGATTTTGCGATTAATGTTCAGGGATTTAAATCTCGCATATTGGCTTGAAGACGGGGTTGTGATAGTCACTACTCAGGATGAAGCAAATCAATGTCTTGAGACTCGCTTCTATCGTGTCAACGATCTACTTGATTTATCTAATGAGCCAACATCTATGGACAAGCCAATTACAACAGCGACCGATTCAGCTAGCGAGAAGAATTCGATTTTTGCGAGTAAACCCCCGGCAAAGAATTTACGGGATGTAAAAGAAGATTATACAGTCAACGTAGACAATCTCATCGAGGTGATCACTACAACGATTAAACCTTCAACTTGGGATACGGTGGGCGGTCCTGCCTCGATATCCGAATATCGAGGAGTTTTGATCGTTTCTCATACTCAAGACGTACACCGGGAAATTCCAAAATTACTCGATAAACTAAGGAAGTTGATCGACAAATCACTTCCTATAGTAAAATCAACGTACCGGCGTTCTAATGTAGTACTTCAGGAAAAGGCCATCGAAAAAAACAACGACTCTAAAGAGAATAAATCCAAAGTTGAATAAAGCGCGGGCGGAAAAACAGGCCGAAACTTATGCGTAAAGAGAACGCTTTGACCGCATATGGGATATCGCTGACGTATTTAGCCTGCCGTTAATACTCGGTGAGTTAAAAAGGAAAAAATAATCCACAAGGCCCCGGATGTATTCACCCGAGGCTAAATATTTTGAAACATTATAGATTTGGCAAATGATAATCTCTGCCCGCCCGGCAGCCCGTATTTCTCTCCCATCTTCTCCATTTTCTGGCAGCTTGAATCTGTCGATACAATCGTCAAAATCGGTCTAAACCATACAGCCCTTAAAGACCGAAGCCAAAATAGACGTTCCAACTGAAATCTCCTTCTGATGGGGAATATTTAACAGTAAAAATTTAATAGGGGGGGTACCCATGTTTCGAGGTATTTGCGCGTTTACTATTTTAGGGCTTTTCATCACTGCACCCGCTTGGGCACAAAGGCCGGCGGCAAGAAACGAGCCCCCGGCGCCCGCCTTTTCCGCCGCGGTGGAAAGACCGCCTGCCAGGGCCCAGCCCGTAACGCCTGCTGTTTCGCCGGGCGAAATTAAGGCGCCTATAACATCTATTTCACCGGGCGAACTGAAAGCCACGCCGGAAATGTGGTTTTACGAACAATACATGCGGCAATACCAGGATCCGAAAATGGCGGTACGGGCAAACGCGGAATTTCAGGCCGATCAACGCCAGCGGCGCTTGGCGGCCATGCACTGGTTCGGGCTGTCGAACAGCCGGCCCCGAGCCTGCTCCGATCCGATGCATGGCGATTACTCGCCGGGCTGGACCTCGAACAACTCCTCATATCCCAATCGCTGGGACGGAATTGGACCGTCATGGTATGTTGCCCGACCGGTGCCCGCGGCAGTTTACATTTACTAAGGCTGGAGGCCATAGGCTTTAGAAAACAGGCTGATAGCTGATTGCTGATCGCTGCGAGAACATACATTTTAAGGCCAGGGTCGCCTCGCGGAGAGTAGAGGTGATCTCGGCCTTTTTTTAAGAAAGCTATTTCTTTCGGATCGCGTAGGTGCGTCCCAGGTAATTCACGATTGCCTTTTTGACTTCCAAGGGCTCAAGCGGCCCGTGTTGCCGGTAGATCACCTCGCCTCCGGGCGCTATGAGTACAGTGTACGGCATTGGGCCGGGCCACTTCGGATCGAGCGCCTCGGCCAGCTTGTCGCGATCCGTCGAATTGAATATATAGTTTTTCGCCGATACATGCCGCTGGTTGAGAAAATCGAGCGCCCTCGGTTTTTCGGCGACGTCGTCCAAGCTGATTGTAATCATCTCAAAATCGCGTTTGCGATACATGCGGTTCATGGCGACCAATTCGGGCAATTCTTCGACGCAGGGGCCGCAATACGTTGCCCAAAGGTTGATCAAACGCAGTTTATTGGTCTTGTTTTCGGCAATACTTTTGACGGCTTCCGGATCGATTGTTTCAAGTTCGACCGGCTCCGCGTCCCAGGTTTTCAGGGCCTCGGCGGCGTTTTCGCGTTTGTTGGACCATTTGGTCGAGCAGCCGAACACCCGGGTCGTTTGGTTAAGAATCGGTTTTTCGGCCAACAAGGCATCGATGGCATTGCGGGCATCGTGCGATGTGACTTCGCCAATATCCGAATTATCTACCCGGCCCACATAACACAGCTTGCGCCGGTTATTAAAGATGAACACGTGCGGCGTGGCCAACACGCCATAGGCCGCTGAGGTTATTTGAGTCCGGCCGTCGAATAGGTATGGATATGTAAAACCTTTGTCCTTGGCGCGAATTTTCATCTCATCCAGCGAGTCGCCCAGGTCGGAGTAGCCTAATTCGTCAAGGCGCACGGCCTTGGGATCGTTCGGCGAAATGGCGACCAGGGCCACGCCGCGATCCTTGTAGTCCTTGTGCAATTCGATGATGCGATCCTCATAGGCTTGAGCGGTCGGACAATGATTGCAAGTAAAGATAATCACCAGAATCTTTGCCGCTTTAAAATCATCAAGACGATAGGTCTTGCCGTCAACGCCCGGCAGCTCAAAATCCGGAGCCGATTGGCCGATCTCGAGAGTTTTTATGCTGGGAGGATCGGCAGCGGCCGAAATTGCGGCTCCTAGAAATGCAATCACACCAAATGCGCAGAGAATTTTGATTCGGAGGATCATCATAGATTACTTGCGTCAAATCATTGTTTTTTATAACAAGGAAGGTCTAGAATCCGTTTTTGGATTTCGGCGCGGATTTTTTGGTAGCGATTATCGGTCAAGGAGCCATAATCATCGGTAAATTTTTGCCAAGAAATACCCTCTGGGAGGTCTTTGATATCCGGCATATAGAGGCGAATATTGAACGAATCGGCCAATTTATCCAGGGGGATTTTGCCGTCGCGGACATGTGTGGCAAAAGCTATGCCCGCCATGTCGGCCGAAAGGTCGACAAAGCTGAATCCGCTTTCGCCATGAGCGTCTTTTATTTCCTTGGCAATTCCCAGTTGTTCGGCGAGCGAGGGCCCGACTTGCACCGTAAGCGCGCAAGACAGCATGAAATGCAGAGCCAGATCGTGCCGGCCGAAGATCGTCGCACTTCCCACCACTGAGAGGCGATTTTGCCGGTCATAGTCCGATTCCACCTCCCGGCATAATGCGCCCAGCATGGGGAAATCGCGCCATAGTTTTTCGTCATCCAGGGCGATGCCAATTCCCAATAAAAACGCTCTGGCGGCCACGGCCGCAGGCTGGCGGACGGCCGCGGCCGCAGCTCGGCTGATAAAATACTCGGTCATTACGTCGGCTTTGAGTTCCGTGGCGGCCCTGCTATTTACGCGGGCCGCTTCGACCACGGCCTGAACCACCGCTTGCGTGGCTACGATCAATTCCGGAGGTTTGGGGGGTGGCAAGGCGGAAGCCGGCCGGGGCAGGTTCAACATCGTGATATATTCCTCCGCCGCCGGATCATCGGGCAATTCTTTGCCCAATGCCAGATAAATACGCTGCAATTCACGGCGCGTGTCCAGGGGCATAAACGGATAACCGTGATACGCCTGCGCCCGCAATTCATCGCTTACCAGATTCATAGCCAAGGTGTTTAAGGGATCGAACCCGATGCGGAAACTAAGCGAATGCGATCGCCGATCGCCTAGCATGGGACGCATGACCGAATCCATATCGGCGGTGTGCGAGGCGCCGAGATAATGTCCGATCTCGTGCACCAAGATCTCCAATCGTTCGCTTATTGAGACGTGCTGCGACCCCATCTCGCGGACGAGGATGTAAGGATGCAGCGGCCCGCGAGTCCCGCCCAAGTGCATCACACCGTGAGGAATCATGTATTGACTGGTGAATCCTATGGCCAACTGGGCGGGCGCGGGATTAACCTTGCTCTCGAACTCCTGCATCGTCTTCTCGAAATCGGTGATGGCGTTGTCCGAGACCCAAGTATCCACGGCTTTTACCTCAATACGCACCCCGCAATGACGCTCAAATATATCCGAGGCGGCCTCTATCCTCTCGCGAAATTCTTTTTCCCATATTTTCTGTAGCACGGGCTGATCGTCGTCGGCGAGAATTTTCACGGGAATGGTATACGTGGCATGGGCGATTTCACGGGCCTTGGGCGGGGGCAAATTCGGATCTTCATCCGCCGGGACAGGTATGGGAAACATATGCAAATCGAGCGTTTTTCCAGTCATTACAAAATGAAAAATCCCGTTGGCCTGCAGCAAATATCGCTGCGGCTTTCCCTCCGAT
>JBEKSO010000279.1:0-6093 GCA_049516935.1 Thermoguttaceae bacterium | reverse complement strand
ATTATCTCAAAAGCCTGGTGGAGACGGCCCTCGTTAAGGGCTTTGGCCAGGCCGATGTAGAGAACGCCGTCGGGACAAATGCTGCTTAGCCGCAGAGCAAGCAAAGCGCGTGGAATGAGGCACGCCAGCATCAAGACTGATAAAACCAGAATGCGGCAAGGAAAACGCAGCCTTTGCGGTTCCGGAGCGGCCAGGTGATTACAATAATACGCGGGTAGATTGTGAAGATAGTCGATAAGCGAAGCCGAGTGAGTGCCGGCAGAAATCGAGCCACAACCAATAGCTCTATACTTTGTATCCACAATATTTTTACGTACTTGAATGTCTCGATTATTAATCATGCAAATCGATTATGCCGCCTGTTGTCCGAGTAAGGGGTTAATCAAACTGTTGAAAGGCGATTCTGTAATAAAACGTTCTTTCCAATCGTGATCGTGGCGGAAGCGGGCCATGGCCGTCTGGTCTTCGCGGTGCCGCAAGGCCCTCATGACAAGCGACGATAAATCGTTCGTTTGATCTAAAAAATACACGCCGTCTTCGGCCCTGCGCAAGGCCATTTCGCCAAAACTGGTGGAAAGTACGGGCAATCCGGCGGCGCGGTACTCGTAATATTTGATTGGATCGACGCCGGCCGTAAGCGAGTTGTTCCGAAAGGGAATCAGTCCGGCCGAAAATCTGGCCAAATGGTTCGACGCCTCGCTTTGTTTGCACGGCGGGAATATATATATATTCGATGGCAAATCGCCGGGCGGTGAAGCGTGCCGGGGACCGATCAACTCCAAACGGACTTGGGGTAACCGGCGCGCAAGCTGAATGACCAAGGGCCAGTCAAACCAGCTTCCCAAACATCCTATATACCCCAGCACTACGTCGCGGTGGTTGACCGGTTGCCAAGGCGGCAGAGTTGCCATCCGATAGGCGTTTGGCACTTTTTTTACGTTTAATCCGCGATTCATGAATTTGGCGGCAAGATAACTGGACGATGCCGTCAGCAAGTCGACTCTAGAGGCGATTGTTTCTTCGTAATATTGAACTGACTGCCGTGAAAGGCCGCTATGGAATTCGGGAAAGTTATCCATGGCATCGTAAAAACTTGCCCGGTAAGGCAATTTTTCCAAGGCCGCAAGCGCTAACGCGCACGGCCGGCCGATGCCGACGATTGTTTCTTTCGGATCATGGGCGAAATCCATCATTTTTTGCCAGACGCCCCGCCATAACAAGCGGCGGTTAATCCACGAACCGCCCGGCAAAGGCTCGATCGGCAGGGCCGGCACGTGGAGCACTTCAATGCGGCTGTCGAGCGGCGTGTTCTGACGGTTTGATCCGCGAAACAGCCTGAAATCGTTCCAGCGCGGCAAACGGCAAGGATATGGATCAATCCATAGGACCGACTCGGCGCCGAGTTCCAGCCAGGCTTGCACGGTGAAGTGCGGCCGTTGGGCATAAGTGTTCGCCGGAATGGGGGAGAAATAGATTAACCGCATATATTTCGTCAACCGTTTGTCGCCCGGGCATATTTACCCGGGGCTAAATATTTTTTACGCCGCCTGCAGTTGCGCGATATCTCCGGATTGTTGTTTCTGGTAGGCCGCAATGACTTCTTTCGTCGTTCCTGACATGTGAATCCGGCCATGGTCGAGCCACAATACCTTATCGCAAAGCATGGATAACGAGGCCAGGTCATGGCTGACCACAACAACCGCCCGGGCGCTGGTTATCAGATTCCGCATCCTTTCGCGTGCTTTGTGCTGAAATGCGATATCTCCGGCCGAGAGGACTTCGTCGATAATCAAGATTTCTGGTTCGATGGCCGTCGCTATTGAAAATGCCAGGCGGACCATCATGCCCGCCGAATAATAACGTACGGGCATGTCCAAAAATTCGCCCAATTCGCTGAATTCGGCGATAGGTTTCATTTTGGAGCGGATTGATTGAGGAGTTTCTCCTTGTAAATATCCGCGGTATGAGATGTTTTCCCAGCCGCTGGCCTCAGGTTCAAATCCCAGGGAGATGTCGAAGAGCGAACTGATGTGACCCCAAACACTGCGCTTTCCGCTGGTGGGCGGATAAATTCCCGCCAGCAGCTTCAGCAAGGTGCTTTTTCCCGCCCCATTGTGGCCGATAATGCCCAGGCGATCGCCTTCCTCGATTGTCAAGTCGATGTGCTCAAGGGCCTGGACTTCAAAGCTGTTCTTTTTCGATTGCCGAAACCATCCTTGAAGCAAATATTCCTTCAGACTGATGCGGCCGAGACGCCGCACGTGAAAAAGCAATCCTACATCTTCCAATTCAACCAATCGCATCAACGATTGCTCCGTTACGCTAGAGATAGAAAATCATCCGCCGCTCGAAACGCATAAGGGTAAGAACGGCGGCCACTGCGGCGAGGACCGCAACCGATGCTCCCAACGCGTATGTCCCCAACGACGGCAGTTGACTTTCGAGGATCGGCTCCCGCAGCATTTGCAGCATGATCGCCAGAGGATTCAAATTGAAAATCTGCAGTAAAGAACCTTCTAAATTCAACTTCTCGGGCCTATACATGATGGGCGTCAAATAAAAGAGAATTTGCAGTAGCACTTCGATCAAGTGCTGGCAATCCTGAAAAAGTACATTGAGCACTCCCATGCATATCGCCAATGCCCAGCAGAAAATGAACAAAAGTGTCAAAGTCGGCACAAGACTCAACAAAGCCGGAAGATTTCCGAATCCGTTCACCATCCAGACAAACGGCAATAAAACGCAAAGGCCGAACAAAAAGTGAATGCCGGCCCCCAAGGCCGTTCTTAAAGGATAAATGGCCAATGGCGCCGGGTGTTGACGGATGTACGGTTCGCCCTGGAAGAAACACTGGCAACCTTGGTTCATTCCGGCTGTTATGAAATTCCAAAAGATCAAACCGCTGAGCAAGTATGGGCCGTAATCCGTCATTTCTAGGCCAAAAAGTTGATGGAACATGACGCACAAGACAATCGTCATGGCGATCGGGTGCAGAAGCGACCAGCCTATTCCGATCATCGATCGGCGGTAGCGGTTCCGTAAATCGATCCGCACCAACGCCGCCCAAAAATGTCTTAGTCGCCAAATGTCGGATAGATAGCCGGTCACTGATACGCCTCCCTGCAATTCGACCATGTCATCCATGACAGGATAAAGCCTAGATTACCACCCACTTATATAGCTTGCTTAGGGGGCCAAAGTATACACCGGCATGCTTAAAACGATCAATGCCAACCTACAACAAAAAAAGCAGGGATCAGTGGTTTACTACGAAGACATCTTATAGAGTGCTTTTGAAAGGTTTATGTTTCCTATAAAGTTTATATTGCGTAATTTACCCAATTTTGCTGCACGATGAGTTTTGCATGGAAATACTGTTTTTTGAAGCGCTCTGTCAGATCCTTTGTAGTCCGATGTTTTGCTTTGCCAGTCTTGGCGGAGAATAAGATCGACGATTCGCTGAGCGGAATGCCCGTCGCCATAAGGTTTTACGTCGATTTGTCGGCACTGTTCCGGCAGCAGTGAATTACAGGCGCCTTTTTGATCGCCTCGGACGGAGTGCCGAACATAAGCACGACTTTCAATTTGGTCACGGATATTGCTTCCTGCAATAATTAAATTTTTACCGGGTAAAGAGCGGCTTGTTTTTGGCAAATTGAAATGGCTTGCTTCATAAGGCCTGTTGTCGGTGATTGCCGAACGGCATGCTTTATGCCATTTCCTATGCGGTCCCGGCGTCGGTTAATCGGCATGCCGGCTTATGCAGGCATTAAAATTTCTGATTAACGTTTGCGTCCCAGAATTTTCCACACGCAAATCCCATATCGTTTGAGAAACTTGCGTTGTTGTTCCGAAGTGTTGCGCGGGGCCGATTTTATTTCCCCCAGGTATCGCTCGACTTTCTCTTTTATACGCGCCCTCATCGGCTCAGGAACTGATCGAATCCTGGCGGGAAACGACTCCTGTAATGCATCGGCTTGGGCCAATACCGAATGAATGTTTACTCCTCTCAAACTTTCTTTCAGTAGATTTGCCTCAATTCCGGCTTTGTCGAGCAACTCCAAGACGGTCGATAATTCCAGGTAGTGTCCTACCGAATATTCAACGCCCGGCGCATGGTGCGAATAATACTTTTTTGCTTGTTCATGATCTAGTATCGCAATTCCAAAAAGATGGAAGTGAGGATCTTCAAGCACGGATTGCGGATAATAAGGATTGGGAATCTCGAAATAAGCCACGCCGCCGGACGTAAGCATATCGGCGATATTTCGGATGGCTTGCGAGGGGTTCAGAACGTGTTCGATAACGTCATTACATGTTATGATGTCATATTTTCCATGAAATGGTCGAACATCTTCCGGCCTGGTGACATCGCATTGAAATACGGGCGCATCAAGGTCGTTGTCTTTAAGGTTCTGCCGCCCCAGCGCCAGCAAGTTTTCATTTAGGTCGATTCCCACCGCTTTTGCGCCCTCTTCCGCCATGGCGACAAGAAATCCGGCATAGGCGCAACCGACGTCAAGATAATTTTTGCCTCGGATTGGGGTATATTGTGAAAGTTTATAAGCAACGGTCCGCCCTCGATCGTTCGTTGATATTGCATAATCGAAATAAAGCGATAAACAAGGACTATTGTCGGGAAGGCCGGAATTGTGTTTACACAAAGCATGATAGAACGCCCGATTGTGCGGCGTCAAATAGGATTGAAATCTTTTGTAATTCCATAGCTCCTTGACGATTGTACGCATCATCTTTGCCCTAATTGCGGTAAACGGCACATTGTCAGGAGAAGTTGTCGGGGCATTATATGCAGGTTCAGCCGCATCGTCGGCGCGCGCAAGGATGGCATCAGGCCTGGCGGTTGCCGCTTGTTTGTGCATGTAATCGGGTTCGCATACAACTAGGGTGGCTTCGCGAAGCGCTTGTTCATGGTTGCGCTTCACAGTTTCGGCTTCCTTGGAAAATATCCCCCAGGCGTCGATACAGTCGTAAATCACCAGCGAGTTCGGCGGGTATTGCCCTACTTGATCATAATTGCCGGCGCACGTCCACAAGGTTAATCCGGGAATATTCCCCAATAGATATTTGGGCCCGTGGAAAAGGAACAAGTTGGGCTCAATTTCTTCAAGGGCGTTGTTCCCATTTTCCGAGACGTTGCAGTCTTGAATCGAGATGTAACCATCTTTAGCAAAACAAGCGGCCCATTGTTGTTGACGTTCCCGCCACTTGCCGTCCTCGGTTATTAAAGGGAGGAAAATTATGGCTCCTTTGCCTGTCCGCACCCTGGAGTTAAGTGCGTCGATTTCTCGCCACAGCGGCTCTCCGTAGCGGCATCTATTTATAATCCTTGGAATTCCGCGAAGCCGTGAATGTGCGATTCTCCGCAGGCCTCTCCAAACCGAACGTGCGCAACGTCCGCGAATTGTGTTGCCGGGAAGTAAGTCAAAACGAATTTGATTATATATATTCCGCACACAAAGGCTCCGAGTAGAGATCTTCGTTTGCAATCGTAAAGGTTATTGTGCCCAGATCAGGGAATCTAAGGGCGAACTTTTCGCGGCATCCCTTCCGCGTCGTTTTAGGCCGATTTGCCGATTGTCTGAGCCTGCGTCACGGTTAAATTTTGCAATGTATCCATAAGTTTTAGCACGGCTATGCGGGCGGAATATTTGTCTTGAACTCGTTGATATCCGGCAGTCACGATTTTCGACCGGGCAGACGCATCCTGAATCGACTTGAGAATATATTTCACCGCCGCCCGCGTGTTTCCCGGCGGATAACGATAACCCGTCTCGCCGTTGATCACAAAATCGTGGAATCCGCCCACGTCGGGCACGACAACGGGGCAGGAATTGGCCATGGCCTCGGCCGCCGCCATGCCGAAGGATTCCAAATGCGAGGTGTAGACCAGGCATCCCCTCGATGAAGCCGCAAAACTTAATAACCGATCCATTTTTTCATATTGCACAAAAGGCAGCCAGCGAAAGCGGCTTGCCAATTTCGCCTTTTTTATTTGTTCCCATAACCGGACTTTCTGTAAGGGCGAAATCTTATTAGTGCCTACAAGCCAGTATTCCATGTCGCCGCCCGATG
>JBEKSO010000278.1:0-6102 GCA_049516935.1 Thermoguttaceae bacterium | reverse complement strand
GCGGCGATGACTTTGTCCATATCCGGTGTTTGCCCCGGTTTTAGTTGGTTTTTGTCTATCTCATAAATCAAAATCATGCCCCCGCTCAAATCGATGCCCAGTTTCGGCGGCCATTTAACGGTCAGGATCACCAGGCTGCAAATCAGCGTCCAAAGGATGATGCCGATTTTCCAACCGTAATCGGGCATCCGCAGACTTCTGGCAAAATAACCGCCTAAAAAGAATGGCACCACCATCAAAACAAGTACGATAAATGCGTTCACATACGGGGACATAGAGATTTAGGGGTTAGAGATTAGAGATTAGGGGTTAGTTTCTTGATTAGAGACTTCCGCAAGTGGTTTTTTATTGCAAATTGATAATCGCAAATTTCAAATTGTAAAATGAACAATGCTCTGAATATCATAAACGTTCTGTTTTGTTCAATTTGAAATTTGCATTTTGCAATTTGCAATTTGCAATCGATTTGGATGCGGTCCTAGGCTGTTATATGGATTGATCGTTATTTTGAACTTTCTTCATTCTCCGACTCGCCGCTTATGACGCGAGCAATGGAACTAAGGGTGATCCGCAGCTTGGTATTCGTGGCTTCGTCGACTTTCAGGCTTACTTCATCGGCTTCGCGGTGGACGTTCATCACCACGCCGTAAATGCCGCCGATGGTAACGACCCGATCGTTCTTCTTCACGTTTCCGAGCATATCCTGACGTCTGGATTGTTCCTTGCGCTGCGGGCGGATAAGCATAAAGTAGAACAACAAACCAATCGCCAGGAAGGGGAGAATTTGAATAAAAAGATTCACGCCGCCTCCGGCATCGCCGGCGGGTGGATTTCCACCTTCGGCGAAAAGCATCATTGACGATAGCCAATGTATATTCACGTATAAATCCCCTCTTGTTGGGCCGTTATCAAATTATAGTAAGCCCGTCATCATAAACAGTTGCCCCTTAAGTCACAAGGGGAGGAGGCGATGCGGTAGGAAGTGGACAGTGGGCAGTGGACAGTGCCAAAATGCAAGCGGTTTACATTTTGCGGACTTGGGCATGGGAAAGAAAAACACTGCCCATCGTCCACCGCCCACTGCCCACTACCTTTTCCCCTTATCCCTCATCCTTTCCATTTTCCCAGCCCGCCAGTTTTTTACCCCGGAATTCTTCAAAACCGTCGGCTTCGATGGCTTTCCGGGCATCGGCCAGAAGTCGTTGATAATAATGAAGATTATGCATCGACAGTAATATCGGCCCCAGCATCTCCCCTGCCATAAACAGATGGCGAATATAACCTCGGCTCCGCCGGCACGCCGCACAAGCACACCCCATTTCAAGCGGGGAATCGTCCCGCTCATATTGTAGATTACGCAACCGCAGCGGACCCTGATCGGTAAAGGCCAGGGCGTTGCGCCCGTTTCTGGTGGGCATCACGCAATCGAACAGGTCAATCCCTTTGCCCACCGCTTCCAAAAGATCTTCCGGCCGGCCCACGCCCATAAGATATCGAGGTTTGTCGGCGGGCAATTCAGGGACTGTTACATCGAGAATGCGATACATTTCGTCCGGGCGCTCGCCCACGCTCAACCCTCCTATCGCATAACCCGCGAAATCCATCTCGCGAAGCTCTCCGGCACACCATTTACGAAGTTCGGCATCCAGCCCGCCTTGGACTATGGCAAAAAGGGCTTGATCGGCACGTTTCGCGGCCTGTTGACAGCGTTTTGCCCAGCGTACGGTGCGCCCGGCGGCGTCCAGAATCACCTCGGGATTATTCGGCAGTCCCACTACATGGTCCAGCGCCATGGCCACGTCGCTGCCCAGGCTCTCTTGAATCGCCACGGCACGTTCAGGAGAAATGGCAACCAGCCGCCCGTCGATATGGCTGCGGAAGATCACTTCCTCTTCGCTAACTTGCGTCCGCCGGGCAAGGCTGTAAAGCTGGAATCCGCCGCTATCGGTTAAGATCGGCCCATCCCAGCCCATGAAGCGATGCAGCCCGCCCAAGGCGGAAACCGTTTCTTCGCCGGGACGCAAAGCAAGGTGATAGGTATTGCCCAGCAGCATTTGCGCACCGGTGAAGCGGATCTGAGCGATTTCCAAGCCTTTAACGCTTCCCTGAGTAGCGACCGGCATGAAGGCCGGCATGTCAACCGGCCCGTGCGGCGTGAAAAAAGTAGAGCGCCGCGCTGCTGAACTGGCGTCGGTGTGGATCAGTTGAAAGGAAAACTTTTTCGATAACATGCAATAATTGATGAGTGGTAACCTGTCGAGATATAACCTATAGAACTGTAAATACTTAAGCCCACGGGTTGCAACCCGTGGGCTTGGATGAAAGAAGAACCTTATTGACGTTTGCATGGCGAATGAACCGAGGCCCACCAACGGGAGGCCGGAAATTACAACAAAAAGGTTGTCCTGTCGGACCATTATCTAAGCAAACATCAATAATTGTTTGATTTCCTATTCCCCGCGGAGCTTCAATCCCAAAACCGTTAATTTCTCGCGGACCTCGTTGAGGCTGGTCACGCCGAAATTCTTGCACTCCAATAGGTCGTCGCCGGTGCGGCGAACCAATTCGCCCAACACGTTTATGCCCAGGCGGATCATGCACTTCCGCGCGCGAACGGAAAGGTTTAGATCGGAGATCGGTTTGGCCAGCAGGGCTTGTTCGTCGGCGGTTAGCATTTCCGGCTCGAATATCTCGGCGGCATGCTTGTCCGTGGCGAACTGGCCCAGACGCAAGCCCTTGGTGGCCAGCATTTCCTTGATCTCGGTGAGGCTGGTTTCGCCGAAATTTTTACTGGCCAACAGGTCTTGTTCGGTGCACCGGCACAAATCGCCCAGCGTCATTATGCCCATTTTTTGCAGGCAATTGCGGCTCCGCACCGAAAGCTCGAAATCGGTCACCGGAATGCTGAGCACCTGGCTCATGCGGTCGCGTTTCTTCTGTGCGTCTTCGTCGTAGTATTGCTCGTGCGAGGCCTCTGTATCCTTGAAAAAGAGCGCGGCCCTTGGATGGTCGGGATACACGTCCAACACTCGCTGATAACACTGCGCGGCCTTATCGTACTGCTCGCGATCCTCGTACAACAATCCCAGGTTCAGGAGCGAACCGACGTGGGCGGGAAATCGGCCCACGGCACGTTTATACAATTCCATGGCCGTATCGTCGTTGCCGTGCCGATCGTTTTCCATGGCCAAACCGAACAGCGCCCCGGGATGATTGCGGTCGGATTCCACGGCGCGTTCGTAAAGGGCGATGACTTCGAGTGGGTTGCCGCCCAAGGCCGATACCGAGGCCGCCCGCTGGGCCAGATAATCGGCGGTTTGCTCGATGGCCCCGGAAAGCCGATCCAATACCGCCAGCGATTCGGCGGCCTTCCCGGAATAGCGCAAGGCTTCAGCGTGGCCTAACGAGCATTCGCCGACGTCGTAACCGGCCTTTTCCGCCGCCTGATAACACTCGATGGCGGCGGCATATTCCTCCCGGGCAAAAAGCGCTTTGGCCAGAAAAAAGTGGGCCAGGGCCCCGCCGTCGGCCTGGCGCAAAACCTCGATGGCCCGGTAGTACCGGCCCAGTAAATATAGACATACTCCCAACCGCACGTTGCTGGCCGGGGTTTGCTCTTCCTTGGCTTGCAGTTCGTTTACCGCGTCGCGCAGCACTTGATACTGCGAGAAATCGCGGGCAATGGCATCCTGCATTTGCCGCACGTCGCGCGGCCCGAATGTATCGTTTACCAACACCAATCGCTTTAAATCGAAATCCAGGATCTGTGTCATCGAAAATGGCTCCTCCGATGGGAAGATTTTTTATATCTCTACCCGTCCTCCCCCTGTGTTAGGAAGAGGCCGGGTGAGGGCGAACCTTTAAATTGTTGAAATGAGCCAGCGGAGGGAGTCGGACCCTCAACCCCCGCATTACGAATGCGGTGCTCTGCCAATTGAAGCTACGCTGGCAAGTCGTTTCCTGGCAATGGTCTAACGAAATTAAAACAATCAATTTACCATTGTATATTATTGCCCGCAAGACCTGTAAGTCCCGCCTCAAACGTCCCCTCTCCCTCCAAGTGAATTGAAACCAGTTGCCTATCTCCCTTTGGAAGAGTCAAATCCAACAGTTCCCTCTCCCTCTGGGAGAGGGCTAGGGTGAGGGTATTTATGGTTTGTGCTATCCACAAAAGTTCGGTGAAAGGAATAGAATCTAAAAGCGCCTAATGCCCGCTTTGCCGTTTCCTTCCCCTCACCGACTAAGTAATTCGCCGGAATCTGTCGGACCAATACGAAGGCGGCCGGGGTTTTGTCATGGGTGTGTATCCGATGATCCATTGTTGAGCATGAAAATTTGAGATAATTGACCGGCTGTTTTATCGCAGATACAATGGATTCCTGCTACTGGTACCCCGCCACGAATAAAATTGTGGGAAAATGGATGTCACATTAATGTTTAGCCGCGACCCGTAGGGGAGCGGATTTTTTAGACCATATTCAAAAATTTAGAAATGGCGGTGTACTAGGCTATGAGTATGTCTATTAACCAGGATATGCATTTTAAGGAACGCCGGCCATGAAGTTTTCTGCTTTCTTTATTCTTGTCGCGATTGCATCCATTGCTAATGCCCAACCCCCTGCAAACCCAATTATTTCTCCGGAGGTGCACGCCGACCGTACAGTGACATTCCGCCTTTTAGCCCCGAATGCCAAGGAAGTGCAAGTCAACGGGGACTTTACCAGTAAGTCCTTTTCCATGACAAAGGATGACAAAGGGGTTTGGTCAATCACCACCGAGCCCTTGGAACCTAATACATACGGCTATAACTTCATCATGGACGGGCTGACGATGCCCGACCCGAATAATACCCATGTCAAAGTCGGCGCTCTTTGGTTTGGGTCTCAGGTGGACGTGCCCGGGGAGAAGCCGGCTTTCTTCGCGGCGCAGGATGTGCCGCACGGGACATTGCACGGACACTGGTATTATTCAAAAGCCCTGAATACCTTACGTCACGTTAATGTTTACACGCCTCCCGGTTATTCGGCCTCTGCGGACAAGTCCTATCCCGTACTTTATCTGCTGCACGGCATGGGCGACGATGAGGGCATCTGGACACAGGTCGGATGTGCAAATTTCATCATGGATAACCTGCTTGCGGAAGGCAAAACCAAGCCGGCCCTTATCGTCATGCCTTTCGGCCATTCTTCCAGGACCGTACGTTGGTTTCCGGGTGGACCGCGCGGGGCAGACATTCCAGGCGGGAATGAACCTCGAGGCGGCCCTGTGTTCGGCGTGGAAATGCTCGAAAACGACCTGCTGGATAACGTCATTCCTCTTGTGGAACGAGAATATCGCGTAGGCAAAAACCCCAATCAGCGCGCCATCGCCGGATTATCGATGGGTGGATATCAAGCACTGTCGATCGGCTTGAATAATCCCCAACATTTCGCTTACGTAGGCGCCTTCAGCTCGGCGATATTAGGCCAAAATCTCGATAATGACTTCAAATCCATACTGGCCGATCCTGATAAGACAAACAAGGAGTTCAAGCTTCTCTGGATAGGCTGCGGCACTGACGACAGACTCCTATCGGGAAACCGCAGGTTCGAGGAATTGCTCGCCAGCAAAGGCATCAAACACCAGTGGGTAACCACGCCAGGTTACGGACATGCATGGACGCTATGGCGGGTCTACCTGCGCGATTTGCTGCCCAAGTTGTTCGATGGAAATTGAACCAGGACGGCAAGATCCATCCCGTTAGTTAAAAATCCCCTGATTGATGATTACTTTGAAAAAACTTCGGGAGGAACTCATGCTTCGTTTTACAGGCTCAATTGTAATTTTTGCAGTGTTGGCCGTTGTCTCAACCCAGGCCGCTGAGCAAATCAATACCCCTGAGCGGACGCGAATCACATCTTCATTCGATCAGGATTGGCGATTTCTAAAGGCCGATGCCCCCGGGGCCGAAACGCCCGATTTCGACGATTCCGCGTGGCGGACGCTCAACCTGCCGCACGATTGGAGCATCGAAGGACCGTTTGACGAAAAAAATCCCACCGGCGGGGCGGGCGGATTCCTGCCTGCCGGCGTGGGTTGGTATCGAAAGCATTTTACCCTGTC
>JBEKSO010000277.1:0-6107 GCA_049516935.1 Thermoguttaceae bacterium | reverse complement strand
TTTCCCACCAGTCTGAATCCCACGGTGTCGGTGACTTTGGATCCCTGGATTTTTGAACGGGGAGTCGATCAAAGCATCAACCAGCTTGCCACCTTGGTGTCTGTAAGTTGGATGCAACCGATTGAGTTCGGCCACCGCACTGCTATCCGAACGTCAATCGCCAGCGCGGCCTATTCGCAAACGCGCTGGACAATATTGCAGAACGAGCTTATGGCCCTGGTGCAAACATACCGGCTGCATCAAGGCGGCGTATACCGGCGCGAAAAGTACCGCATCGCTGTGGAGTTGGCCGATTTCAACCAACGGCTTTTAGAGGCCCTCAAGCGGCAGTTGCAGGCCAACCAGATTCCGGCCTCCGATGTTGTCCTGGCGGAAGTGGAAAACCAGACCACGCTGCAACACGTGGAAACCGCGCGGCAAGAATACGTACAGGCACAGATGGATCTTTGCCAGCAGATTGGAGTGCCGCGATTGGCCGACACGGTCGAGTTGGTGGGAAATCTCCTATCGCCGGATTACCATGAATCGACCGATGATGACGCTTTTGTCCGCACTGCCTTGTCAAGCCGTCCTGAAATCCTTGCGGCCCAGGCCCAGGTTGCCGGGTCGTACGATGCGGTGTCGCTGGCCCGGGCCGATCGGATTCCCATCCCGTCGATCGGGCCGGTCTACGAAAAAGACGAATCGAACGTCAGTTTCTACGGCGTTGGGCTGAGCAGCCCGATTCCAATTCTTAACACCGGCACGCCCATGCTCCGCCAACGGGAATCGGAATATCACCGCGACGCGGTAAGTCTTGATCAGACGAAACAAAAAGTGATTGTGCAAGTCAAAACGGCCTTGATCCGCTCGAACGAGGCCCGCCGATTGCTGGATAAAACCAACGCCATAACCGGGCCTTTACAGGAACAGGCCGCCCGCATGGATCGCCTATATGTGGCCGGACAATCGGACCTGGTAAAACTTTTTCAGGTCCGCCAGCGCTTGATCGAGGCCGAGAACACCAGGCTCGACGCCGTTTGGCAGTTGATCCAGGCCTATGCCGATCTGTTGACCGCGCTGGGCGCGACTCCGCTTGTCACGGCGGTTCCAAATCCGTCATACGAACCCGTCACGACAGAGCTCCGCTAAAAGACATTCTTAGCTATTGCCGTCTTCCTACTGGCATTAATCTTGAACATTGTCCAGATGTAAATGATTTCATTGTAATTCCTTAGTCCTGTAGGGACGATTGTAAATAGCCAGGGGCGTAAGCCCCTGGGCAAAAAGATCAAATTCCTTTTAAGCCGCGTACGCGGCGACAGAAACTTCTGCCGCCCCTTCGGGGCTTTCTAGGTAAAAAAACGCCTTTATTCCAAGGGCTGACGCCCCTAGCTACTTACCGTCGCCGCTCCGCGGCTTAACTTCATATGCAACAATAATTATCTATTGAAGCTTACTGCTAGCACCATCTTCCCCCCGTGCCTTCATTGATCTATCATTGGGTGTATGAGCAGCCAAGACTTACATCAGCAGTCGTGCGATTTGCCGGGCAGCCAGTGGCCGCATCGCTGGGCGTTGATCCTGGCCTGCGGGGTATTTCCGCTGATCTGGATGGGCGGGCTTGTAACCACGAAAGAAGCCGGCATGTCGGTGCCCGATTGGCCCACCACTTATCATTCCTGGTTCTATCCGCTCGAAAAATGGCTGTGGAATTTCAATGACCTGTTTCTGGAACATTCGCATCGTACCATCGCCCAGATCGACGGGATCATCGCCATAATATTAATTGTCTCGATCTGGCGATGGGAACCGCGGAAAAGCGTGCGCTGGCTGGCAATTGCAATTCTCGTCGGTTTGATTTCCCAGGGCGTATTGGGAGGATACCGCGTCATTCTCAATGATCGCGTTCTGGCCCGCATCCACGGCTGCGCGGCCCCGCTGGTCTTTGCCTTGTGCGCTGCCATGGTTTCCATCACTTCGGCCACCTGGCGCGGCAAGGCAGAGAGACTTGAAAATCCCGCTTCGCGGAGCGTGCAACAGCTTGCCTTGGCGGTGTGCTGCGGTTTGTATGCGGAGATCGTATTAGGAGCCCAGTTCCGCCATCCGCTTCCCGATGCCTCCACGTTTTTGTCGCTGGTTTTAGTGTGGATCAAGGTGAACATCGCCGCTTTTCTGGTAGCGGGGATGGTGTATCTGCTCGTGCTTGTTTTAGGGCAATTGCGCCAGGCCCCGCTGCTCGTCCGGCGAGTGAAATCACTGGCCGTGCTGTACTTCCTGCAACTCGCGCTGGCCGCGTGCACGTGGGTGAGCAATTTCGGCTGGCCGAAATGGTTCACCGACAACATCATGACGATGAAGTACACGGTCGTGGAAAACGGGCGGCTGCAAGTTTGGGCGACCACCGCGCACGCAGCCGTGGGTTCGCTTTGTTTCGTCGCTGCGCTGAGCGTGACGATGTGGTCCTATCGTTTGCTGTGTGCCACGACCAACCTTCGGTCGGTGCCCTCGTCAGAAGCAGTGCCATTAAAGAACACGTGAAAATACACTGCTTGCAAACAAGCAGTGGCACACAATTATTTATGCTCGAGTATTGGAAACTTATCCGCCCGAAGATCGTGCTCATGGTGCTGGCGGCAATGCTGGTCTCTGGCTGGACGGCGGCCGAATCTGCAGAGCCTCAGAGCCGGGCCGTGTCGGCCCGGATATGGATTAATCTCTTTAACGCCATGCTGGGCACGACGGGTGTGATTGTCGGTGCGATCGCGCTGAACCAGCGCCTGGAATGTCAAGGCGACGCCAAAATGCCCCGCACAGCCGAACGGCCCTTGCCCGCCGGGCGACTCAGTGCCAGAGAAGTAACGTGGTTCGCCGCGATCGCAAGCCTGTTGGGCACGGCATATTTAATCTGCTTTAGCAATCTGACGCTTGTGATCCTGGCCATTGCGGGCTGGGCGGTCTATGTGCTGGCTTATACGCCGCTTAAGCGGCGATCGATCTGGCAAACGCCCGTCGGCGCTGCTGCCGGGGCAATGCCCGCGCTCTTGGGAGCGGCGGCGATCGGCGCGCCGCTAAGTCCCATAGGATGGAGCCTTTTCGGCGTAGTTTTTTGCTGGCAATTACCGCATGCCATGGCCATTGCCTGGCTGTACCGGCGGCAATTCGCCGACGCCGGCGTCCGCGTGGCCACGGTAGTCGATACATCCGGGCGAATCGCGGGAAGATTCGCGGTTTTTGGAGCGATATTGCTGCTGCCGATAAGCCTTGCGCCTGCCATCTATTCAGAAATGGGATGGATTTACGGCATCTTCGCCGCTTTGCTGGGACTGGGCTATTTCTTCTTTTCGTTTGCCTTTTATCGCAGCATGGACGATGCCGCGGCCCTCCGCTTGCTCTGGGCCTCGCTCGTATACCTGCCGCTAATTCTGATTTTGCTGGTAGCGGCGAGGACAATTTGAGAATATGCTGCGTTGAGGCTAAACTTTTCATGCAATATTCATGAAGTCTTATGGCTGCTGGGCCTGCTGCCAGGCTTGGATATCGGGCTGATATTGGAACGTATCCAACAGGGTCAGCCCGAGGAACAGGGCCACGAACAGAAGTGCGGTAATGAACACAATCGCGTAAAAAGGATTGTCGTAGCGCAAGTGCATGAAGAACAGAACGACTAATGCCGCTTTTAACGTTGCAATCCCCAGGGCGATTATCAGATTCCAACTTCCAAGATCATACCAGGTGGCGGCCACGGTAAGCAGGGTCAGCAAGAGGAGCACGGCGAACACGGCCGACAGTACGGGCAGGGGCACGGCATGGGCGTAGGTTTCTTTGTAAGTAGACATGATTTTTAGTAGTTAAACTATGTCATCATTTCTCGTCAGAGCCGGGCCGTGTCGGCCCGGAAATGCCGGGGCGACACGCCCCGGCCCTGATTATTTTCACGGGCGACAGTATAACTGCCGCCCCAACTCCTGTGTTAATGAATCAAATATAGTAACGGGAACAAAAAGATCCAGATCATATCGACCAGGTGCCAGTACAGGCCCGTGAAATCGACGGGCCCGAAATAACGGCTGCCAAAATCTCCGCGTATGGAACGCGCCAGGACCCAGGCAATTACCATCATGCCGGCGATAACGTGCACTCCGTGCAGGCCGGTCATCATGAAGTAGATGCTGAAAAAGATGCCGGCGTTGCGCGGGCCGTTTTCCAGGGTTGCATTGGGATGGCCGGGATCGGGATAATGCTTTTTCAAAAACTCTTCGGCCTGCGGATTGGGCTTGAAATTGCCCGCCCACAGCAAACCGTCCTGCCACTTGTGCTTGTATTCGACGTATTTAATTCCCAAAAAACAGCAACCGCCGAGGAAAGTAAGGCTGAGGAGTACAATCAAACCGCCGCGCCGGTTCCTCTGGGCGCAGCGGACCGCCCAGGCCATGGTAAAACTGCTGGCGATAAGCACTGCCGTGTTGATGCCGCCCAGAGTTTTATCGAGGAACTGGTGCGCCCAGATGAAAATTTCCGGATGATGCGAGCGAAACACCGCATAAGCGCAGAACAGGCCGGAAAGGAGCAAAATCTCGGTCAGTATGAAAATCCACATGCCCAGTTTGCCGGCGTCGAACTGCTGTGAGTGCGAGTCGAAATGATGCGCCAGAAACGGGGCATGTTCGGCGTCGTCGTGTGTTTCAGGCATCTGGTTCATGGCGTATTAAATGTAGTTTTTTGGAAAACCGCAAGTAGTTTCAATGTTTAGAGCTTCTAATAAAATGGCGTGTGCCACTGCTTGCTTGCAAGCAGTGTTTTTCGACAGTTCCAACAGCACTGCTTGCAAGCAAGCAGTGGCACAAATATTGATCTATAACTTCATTTTGTTAGAAGTTCTTATTCATTTTTCCGGATATATCCATGAATCGCTGAATCATAATGGATATTGGTGTAATCGTAGGGATCGCCGGCGCTTGGCGTGGACGCAAAATTATAATACGGCGGCGGCGATGTGGTTTGCCATTCCAGGGTGGCGCTGCCCCATGGGTTGTCTGGCGCGCGCCGGCCGACGAATAACGAAGCCAGCAAATAAATCAGCATGATCGTAAAGCCCGTGGCCAATATGGCCGCCCCGATGGAGGAAAGAAAATTATACGTGGCGATTGCGGGATAGCGGTCGGCCAGAACGGAATAATCAAAGTATCGCCGCGGCATGCCGTGGGTTCCCAGCAGGAATTGCGGGAAGAATGTCAGATTAAAACCCACGAAAACAAACAGGGCTGCGATGCGTCCCCAAAAATCGCTGAACATGCGCCCTGTGATTTTTGGCCACCAATAGTGCAATCCGCCCAAAAAAGCGACCATCGACCCGCCGAACATCACGTAATGGAAATGGGCCACGACAAAATAGGTGTTGTGCACGTGCACGTTTACCACCAATGCCCCCAGGAACAAGCCGGTCAGCCCGCCGATGCCGAAAAGAAACAGAAACATCAGCGCGTAGCACATGGGCGTGGCCAGCGAAATCGAACCTTTGTACAGGGTGGCCAGCCAGTTAAAGACTTTCACTGCCGAAGGAATGGCCACGCCGAATGTCATGATGCTGAAGATCATGCTTGCCATTGCCGACTGCCCGCTGGTGAACATGTGATGCCCCCACACCAAAAATCCGACCAGCGCGATGGCCACGCTGCTATAGGCGATGAATCGGTATCCGAAGATATGCTTGCGGCTGAAGACCGGGATCAGCTCGCTGATGATGCCCATGCCGGGCAGGATCATGATGTAAACGGCCGGGTGCGAATAGAACCAGAAAAAATGCTGGAACAGCACCGGATCGCCGCCGAGTTTGGAATCGAAGATGCCCAATCCCAAATAACGTTCCACGAACAATAGCACCAGCGTAATGCCCAGCACGGGCGTTGCCAGGACTTGAATCAGGGCAGTGGCATAAATCGACCAGAGGAATAGGGGCATTTTGAACCACGTCATGCCCGGCGGGCGCAAGGTGTGCATCGACACGATAAAGTTGATGCCCGTGAATATGGAGCTAAAGCCCAGGATGAACACACCGGTCAGAGCCGGCAGGACCTTGGTCGAAGTTTCGGTGCTATAAGGCGTGTAGAAAGTCCAGCCCGTATCCA
>JBEKSO010000276.1:0-6110 GCA_049516935.1 Thermoguttaceae bacterium | reverse complement strand
TAACCTTGGAGAATGCCGCCGTAGAAAGCGTTCAGATCATCGCCGATTTGCCACTCGCCTTGGATTCCAAAGCGATCGGTGATGGGCGCCTTAAGATCCACATTGCAAGACCAGGTTTCGGCAGACAACTGCTGAGCTGGAAGAGGCGTAGTAAATTTGAATCGTTGTTCGCCGATATGGGCGGAAGCGCCCAAAGTAATGGGATGGCAATCCTTGCCGCGAGGTCCGAACGTCAGTGCAGTGCGTCCTTCCAGAACCGGCCAACTGGCTTGATCACCGAATGCATTTATGCCGGTCGGCGGGGTGTCGGCAATTATGTCGCCATTTATCGAGCCTTGCAGGGTTAGCAGCAAATCGTCGGAATATGCCAGGTATCGCTCAGCGCGAAACTGTGCACGCCGGTAACCGATATTGCCGGCCGCCCAATACACGGTGTACATGATCGTGTTGGGATAAAGCGGGGAAATTACGTCCCATGTTTGACCGGCCAGGAGGCGGAAATCATCGTCTTTTACCTCCCAATAGGCGTGCCGCAAGAGTACGGTGCCTTTATTTTCCTGGGCGGAAGCCCCTTGAAAGTCGAACTCCACTTTGCCGCCGCTTTGCGCGCAATCCAGGCAGGCTAGTCGCGGGCCGAGAACGTCAAGACCTATGCGAGTCGATTTGGCGTCGACGTGATATGTCGGCCCCACCTGCTCAGGCGCTTGGGCCGAAAAAATGTAAAAGGTATAATCGCCATTATTCGAGCGCTCTGTCTCATAAGTCGTAGCGCCCCATAAGTAACCGTATGGAGTGATCGTAAAATCGCCCTTTTTCCAGACCAGTTTTTTCATCTCGGTCTTGAGTTGGTCAAGCGTATAGCAATCCTCTTTCGGCGCGGCCGATGGGGGATCGGAGGGTTGGGGTACAGGTTTTAAAGACGCTTCCGGCGCGGCGCCGGCGGGTGGGGACGCGGCCGTTTTTGTTACGGGCGGTAAAGGCGTAACAGGCGATTTATCGGTCGATGTGGACGCCGTTGACAAGGGCATGGCCTGGGGCACGGGCGGGGCCGGGCCAGCGGGTTCGTAGGTATTGGATACCAGGACCACTGAGTTGGAAGTGGCACTTGGTTCAACGCTAGGCAAACGCACGACATCCTGGCGCAAGCTACCGACTTCGCCGTGCAAGGCCTGCATTTCTGCTTCCAACTGATTCAACCGCTCGATCAGATTCTGTTCGGCGGCTAATAAGCTTTGACCCGGAGAAATAGCCAATAATGTTATTGAAAGAAAGAAAAGAACGGTTAAGGCAAGGGGATATGTCTTCATTGTATAATATCCTATGCAAAATCAAGAATATCGTGAAAATTGCAAATATCGTGCAAATTCATTTTGTCAGGTTTTACCATTGCCCCCGGATTGCCCGATTTTTGCCCTCCAATCCATGCGGAGGAATAATCAGGCATGATCCTGTCAACCATTGTGAGCAGTATCGTCAAAAAAATAATTAGGCTTGATAAAATAAGAAAGATCGGAAGTTTGCGTATTTTACTTATTATGCACAAACATGAAATGCCTTATTTCAGGATCATCGGTCAAGATCATTGAAATTGTGATTGCCCAACTAATGCACAATTCTGGAATAGATTATTGCGAAAAGATGGCGATTATATCGGTCTGTGTCCCTCTGGGAGCGGGCTGGGGCGAGGGAGTTTCAAGCTGCTATAATTATCCTGGAAGATCGCTTTGGAATTGCCGCTTATCGAACAAGGAACTCGTAGACGCACGATACAAACGGTTTAGCGGCCACAACCGACAATTAGATGGACTTGTGCGGGCGTTGAGTTCCTGTTTCAGGTAAATTACAACTGCCGGGCGCAAAGATGCTGGCAGCGCAATGATCTACGCGCTAGTACTGAATACAAGGACATTTTTATGGAACGATTCGAGAAGATCGCGACAATTAGAAATGAGATCGAAGCGATGTGCTTGAGGGGCGAGCTTGAAGAGCGAGGCATACCACATGGCATCCGCAGTTACTATGATCTGGCCTACGATGGACTATTTCAGTTTGAGGTAGGCTGGGGACACATAGAAGCCCCGCTTGATCGCAGGGATGAGATCCTGGAAATCCTCGATGTAATCCGCCGCCAGTCCACCGAACAAAATGATAAGGCGGATAAGCAGTAAGACAACGGGTAATATCATTTCGAATGAGGTTTGATTTATTGGTCAAGGTTGTTGAACGATGGAATTATGGAATCCGACGCTAACGGGGAAATCAGGGAACTTTTTCATGCTTATCAACCTCAAAAGTGCTGAGAGATAATTGCATTATTAACGTCTCCGCAAGCATTCTTATGGGGGGTCTTGCAATTTTCCGATACATTTCGGACGCTTTGCGCAAATATATTATTGAAAACAGGCATATTTGTTTAAGAGTAAATAACCACCGCCATTATTCAGTAATATTATGGATTTGCGACCCTATTTGAGTTAGTCTCGACAACAGATCTGCCATGCAGCACTGCCTGGCATCGACACCAGCCGGCGGAAATAGCCGTTTATGAAACAAGAGCAGGAGCGACAGGTCGTTCGGGGATTGCAGGATGGCAATGTCGACGCCTGGCGCGAGTTGTACGACGCCTATTGCCGGCAGGTGTGGCAGGTGGTCGCCCGGATGATGGGACCCAATGCGGCGGACGTGGCCGACGTGGTTCAGGAAACTTTTATGGCCGCCGCCCGGTCCGCGCGCCAATACGATGCGGCTCGCGGGCCGTTATGGTTGTGGCTTTACGGCATTGCCCGAAATCATGTGGCGTTGCACTATCGCAAGCGCAAGCGGCTCGACCGCCGGGCGGTCCAATACCAAGGGCAGATCGAAGGAAACCGCCGGTTCATCGGCTGGTTGGAAGGGCGCGAGTTGGCCCCAGCCGACGTGCTGCAATCGGCCGAGCTTGCCGCAATGGTCCGCGGCGTGCTGACCGAATTGCCCATCGATTATGAAACAGTATTGACGGCCAAATATCTGGACGGCGCCAGCGTGGAACAAATCGCCGGGGCCCAGCAGTGCTCGGTTACGGCGGTGCGATCGAAGTTGGCCCGTGCCCGGCAGGCATTCAGGCAAGTATTTTTAAAAAACTTTAACGATCCCGATACCGGCTCAAGCGGAGGGCGATATGAATCCTGAAGACGAACATTGGGACGAAGCGCGATGGGAAGCCCTGTTCACCGCAGCCGACAATAACGCCGCGGCGCCCGATGAAGAATTTCTTAAGCGTTTGCGCGAACAAACGACCAGGGAATTCTCGGCTCAAAATCCGCAAAACATTTTATCTTCGCCAAGGAGACGTCGCATGTTCATCTTTGCCCTGCGTGGTTTGGCGGTTTCGGCCGCCACGGCGGCCGCCGCGGCTGTGATATTTTTCACTGTCCTTTCACCCAGCGCCACTGCCGTTTCGGCCGATAAGGTGCTCTCAAGCGTCAACCGGGCCGATAGCCTGCACCTGAGCATAACCCGCGACGGCAAAACCAGCGAGATCTGGACCCGAAAGCCCGATAAATTGCGTTGGAACAATCCGGACGGGACCTACAAAATCGCCCATGGAAAGAAGCTCTGGCTGGTGGATGAAAAAGCCAACCGGGCCAATTTGGCGGTTTCTCCATATTTTCTCGGCGGAGAAGGGGCATCGGGTGGCTTGGATGTTCTGTCTCTCTTAGACCTGCCGCGTCCAAAGCGGCCGGAAAATCTGCAATTCGAGCGTTCATCCCAGCCGGTCCAACTCGACGGCAAGGATTGCGAGGATTATCAACTCGATTTACCGGCGGAAAAGGGAAAAATCCATATTCAGGCCCTGGTCGATGCCGGCACGCAATGCCTGAGGATCCTGGAGGCAACGACCCAGCGCGAAGGCCGACTTACGCCTGTCGCTAAATTAACTGTTCTGGCAACCGATCAGCCCGCGCCGGAAGACATATTCATTGTCGGCGATGCCCTGACGGAGGACGGACGCATCGGAAAAATAAGCGACGTACAAGGGATCGTGGGCCTTAAACCGGTGATGGCCAATCGCTGGACGCCGGTCACCGCCCGCCCGGTGCTCAAGCCGGGCGATTGGATCCGCACCGATTTGCGCGGGGCAAATGCCGTGGCTTTACGCCTAGTCAAGCAGACCGACGTGACGCTCGGTCCGGGCTCGCTGGCGGAACTGGTCAAACCCAACCAGGTTCGCTTTTTTGATGGTGAGATAAAGGTCAACGCCGAGGAAAAAACGCCCTTGGAAATTCTCGGGCCGGATGGGCAAAAAATCAGTGTCCAAGGCCGGCAAGTATTCCGGCTCGATAAACAGAAACTCGTCAGGCTCGACAAGGATCCTCTTTGGTTAAAGGGTTTTGAAGGCGCGGAGGCCGTGGAATCGATCGGTTCGTTGATCGCCAAGGTCGACGGGCGCGACGTGCCGCTTACGGTCGGTTATCACAAGGTTTCGGTGGATATTCGCGACCAGATCGCCCGCACAGTTATCGAGGAATCGTTTGTCAATTATACTCCTACGCGGCTGGAAGGCGTGTTTCAATTTCCATTGCCGCAGGACGCTTCGATCTCCGGGTTCGGAATGTGGATCGGCAGCGAGTTGGTCGAGGCCGACGTTGTCGAGAAGCAGCGTGCCCGGGAAATTTACGAAACAATCCTGCGAGAGCGGCGCGATCCGGGTCTTTTGGAATGGTCGGGAGGAAACATATTCAAGGCCCGCGTGTTCCCCATCGAGCCTGATAGTGAAAAGCGCATCAAAATTACTTATACCCAGGTGCTGCCGCTAAAGGGAAACCAATATCGCTACAGTTATCCGCTGCAAAGCGAGATGCTCAAGCAGCATCCATTGCGGGAATTGGCCATCGACGTGACGCTCAATTCCATCGTGCCGCTAAAGAATATAACGTCGCCCACGCACACGGTGCGAATGGAAAAGACCGAACATTCGGCCCGCGTGGAATTCACCGCCCAGGAATATACGCCGACCAGGGATTTCGAGGTCGCGGTAGAAACCGGGGGCCGGCAATCGGACGTGGTGATGATACCGCACCGCCGCGGCGAGGATGGGTATTTCATGCTCCAGTTGACGCCACCGGCGGACGACGGCCAGTGGCAGCGGGAAACCCTGCCAGACGGCGAGCCCATGAGCCTGCTGGTGCTGGCCGATACATCGGCCTCGATGGACGCGCCCAGCCGCGCTGCCCAGGCCGAGTTTTTGGCCGCGCTCCTTAGTGCATTAACGCCCAAGGACTCGTTCAACGTGGCCGGTTGCGACGTGGATTGCGACTGGGTTTTTGAAAAGCCCATGCCGGCCGACGAGAAGAACGTCGCCGCGGCCCGCGATTTTTTGGCCAATCGGACCTCGCTGGGCTGGACCGACTTGGACAAGGCCTTTTCATCGGCTTTGGAGCAGGCCGGGCCGAAAACGCAGGTGATTTACATTGGCGACGGTATTCCCACCGCCCGCGACGCCGATCCGGTCGATTTCGGCAAACGCCTGCGGCGATTGTACGAAGGCAAGACGGCGACGTTACATGCGGTAACGGTCAGCAGCAGTTTCGAACCGGTGGTCATCAAGACTATCGCCTCGTTGGGCGGAGGATCGCTGCGGCAGATCACCGGCGAACATTCTCCGCAACTGGCGGCAGCCGAATTGCTCCAGGAATTGGCCCGGCCAGGATTGAAAAATCTCAAAATCGAATTCAAAGGACTACGCACGGCCAGGGTATATCCGGAAGAACTGCCCAATATTTCCGCCGGCTTGCAGCAGATCGTACTGGGCCGGTATCTGCCCGAGGGCGGCGATCAAGAGGGCGAAGTGATCGTCAGCGGCACATTGGGCGGCAAAGCGGTGCGTTACAGCAGCAAGGTGTCGCTCAAAGACGCCGAGCAGGGAAATTCGTTCATTCCCCGGCTGTGGGCGCGAATGCACCTCGATGTCCTGCTGCAACAAGGCGCATCGCCGGCAATCAAGGACGAGATTATCGCACTGTCGGAAGAATATCACATTATCACGCCCTACACATCGCTATTGGTGCTGGAAAGCGACGCCGACCGCGAGCGGTTCAAGGTGAAACGCGGTTTTCAGATGCGGGATGGGG
>JBEKSO010000275.1:0-6117 GCA_049516935.1 Thermoguttaceae bacterium | reverse complement strand
GATGAATTGATTACCTCCGCCGGCACGACTCTCGAACAGGCCAACCAAATCGTGCAACTTTCGGAAATCACCGGCAGTAACAATGAGATACTGCGGCAGGTTGAGCCGCTGGTTTCGGCCAGTCAAACAGGTCGGGAAGGTGTTGCCAAGCTCCGCGATGTGCTTGCCGGAGTTACAGCGGCCGGGGTGAGCGAGTCGTGCGTGCATATTGACGTGTCCATCGCCCGGGGATTGGATTACTACACAGGCACGGTCTTTGAAACATATTTGGATAAGCTGCCGGGCATCGGCAGCGTGTGTTCGGGCGGGCGGTACGACAATCTGGCCGGGCTTTTCACCGCGCAAGAGCTGCCTGGGGTCGGCGCTTCACTGGGGCTGGATCGGCTCTTGGCGGCGATGGAAGAATTAGGCATGATCGAAAAAATCGCCACGCCGGCCCCGGTGTTTATCCCTTATTTCGATGCTTCCCGGCTACACGACTATCTGAAACTGGCGGCCGTCTTGCGGGCGGCAGGCATCGGCGTGGAAGTTTTTCCGGAACCCAAAAAACTCGGCCAGCAACTCAAGTACGCCGACCGCCGGGGATTTCGCGTGGCACTTATCGCCGGCGCCGACGAATTCGCCGCGGGTATGATCCAAGTAAAAGACCTGCAAAAGGCCCAACAGCATGACGTGCCGCTGGAAACGGATGCCGCAAGCGTGATTAAGGCCGTGAAAGAACTAATTTCCCAGAAATGACGGGTAAATGTCTACCTGCAAATCATCGATAAAAAAACCGCGGGCGATGCTCTCTCGCCGCTGGAATTTTCCGGCGGCCGAGTGCGGGCATGCATCGATCATCGCGTTGACCGGAATATTTGTTTGCGCGGCGTTAGTGTTGGCCTTGCGGCGGATTTCCGGCGCCCTGGTCCATCCCCTATCTATTGCCATGCTGATTCCAACGGGATTCCTCGCGGCCTTTTCGGCCCTTGGCATCCGAACGCTCTGGCGACATTCCCCGGAGCGCAGGGCATCGTCTCGCGGCGATCTGATTATGGATATCTTGCTTGGCACATCGCTGCCGGTATTGGCCGCGGCACTCAGCCTGCCGGGCACAAACGCCTGGGGTCTGGCTTGTTTTTGGCTAGTAATCGCCGCTTATGAAATTTGGGCATGGGCGCCTAGCGCCGGGCAATGGCTCCGCCAAGCGCGGCATGAAAAAACCGGCCCTGAACAATTCCACATCGATCAGGCGCAATCGGTTGCTGCTCATATCGAGCCCGTTTCAGCGTTGCCCGGTGCGATTTCCGCCCTCACCCCCGGGTACCCTCTGGGTGCCTCTCCCGACATGGGAGAGGGGAATAACACTTGGACGGCAGCAAAAGGCGTGACCCAACAACTCACCCGCTCGACCACGGCCCAGGGCGGCGACTTGCTTTGCGGCGCCCTGCGATTGGATTTTGCGGCGGGTCAAAGGACGGGCAATTTGCACGTGGCATTCTGTCCGCCGTTTGCCGGCACGCCGGAGATAACCGCCGAGCAAGCAGACGGTCCAGAGGCGCGGATCAAGATCGCCCAATTGCTGCCCTACGGGGTCCGCATGGATGTAAAGCTCGTTGTGCCGAGCGACGAACCGGCCGGGGTGCTGGTGCAATTTTCGGCCCGTCGAGAAGGCTGAATGTTTACCGGGCACAAATGCCGGGGCAAAACATCAAGCGAATTCCTCTCTCTTTTCGTTTCTGCCGTACCCCCCGCGCCCCGGAAAACGGGTTATTGTATTTGCTAACTGATTTTGTTATGCAAATATGTGATTACTACTTATTTGAGGGATTTATACATATTTAGTGGGGGAGAACAGTGTCAAATAATCTGATCTTCATTTATCCATCTTTTGAGTAATTATTCGTTGACTTCGTCTCTTATTCCGAGTTTGCAAACGCCAAAAACCTTGCCTCGTAACACCTTGCCCGCCTAACAGGGCATTTGGTGCTTGTATTTATTTGCGGTGGCACTTTTAAAACCCTTTCGATGAAGGAGAGAGTCATGGCGATTGAGCACAGGGCTAGGGCATCGGTTAAAGGACGGTTGCTATATGGACCGTCGTTGAGAATTACATTCTTTTTATTCTTTGTACTAGGGATAATTGCGGCGCAGGCATTGGCGGATGTTTGGACCGGGGCCGGCCAATCGCCGGTAAATCAAATCCGCGATTGGAACCTCGCTGGGAATTGGTGGGCCGGGGCGGTCCCGCCGGCTGCCGATCAGAATTACTTCAGCGCCTGGGGCGAGGGCACGATACAGCTCAACGGGAATCGTTGGGCCGGCGGAATGAATTTCGACATTTTCTCAAACACCATCATTGCCCCCGGCGCAGGCCCGTCCAGTTTAAACCTGGTGCTGCCGGTGGCCGGTCTCACCTCGGTAATATCGATGGGCGAGGGAGTGCGCGATACTTACGGCGTGGACTATTTCACGGCCGGGCCCCAGTTCACTGCCGACGTGAAGCTTAACTCGCCGCTTACCTTCTATCTCGGAGCGGCCGCCGGCAACGGCTCAGATTCGGCAATGATGTTTTCCGGGCAAATTACGTCTACCATGGCCGGAAACACGATAAACTATAACGGGTACGGAGAGGGCACGGGCCTGTGGGTCACGTCAAACAACAGTTTTGCCGGAGGGCTAAATGTGACCATCGTCGACGGCGGCGGCGGGGCGGACGGGAGTTTGACCGGCTATACCTTGCACCTGGCCCAAGGCACCGCGGCCACCGCAGGCCGATTGGATCAGGCCAGCATCACTCTAAGCAGCGATCGTTGCTCGCTGGGATTGCAGGACAATACCGCGGCGACAAATACGTTTGTAAACCACGTTGATGCACACAAGGGCAATATCTTCGCCGATCGCAGCTACCAGGCAAGCGATATTCAAGACACAGTGATTAATATTAAACAAAACATTTCAAACGGAGTAACGCTTTACGACGGAATGACCTTTGGCGGTTGGCCTTTATACGGCCAGTTCGGCCGGACCAATAACGGCTTCTCGGTCGAGGTTAACAGTCTGAATTGGGTAACCACCAGCCCGGTGGTCCACAACGTGGGAATCCGCGTGGAAAACGGCAATCTCACCGAAAACCGCGGCGGCAGCAGGTATGTCAGCGGGGCAAATCGCTTGCAGGAGCCGCTTAATTACGCTTACATCGACATGGCCAACGAAGTTGCGGCCGTTAACTTTATGGAAAAAGACGGCCCCGGCGTGCTGGCCATTAAACAAGTCACTGGGGGAGGAATTGCCAACCGCTGGGTGATGACGAATTTACTGGACAGCGAGGGGGTTTTGCGCTTGGGCGCGCCAGGCATTGCCCAAGCGGCGCCCATGGGAGTCGACGTCCGCCGGGATGCCGCGCTGGGCTTCGGCTGGAATACGTCGATTAACCTGACCGCCGGGCTTCACGGCTTGGGAATCGTACCCTTTACAGTCATCGCCGGGTCGGCCGCCGCGCCCGGTCCCGGCATTTGGCCCGGCCAAATTGGAGCTATCGACATTGATATGTGGGGCCATGCGGGCCCGATTATCGATACCAACATCGTGACAGGGGTCGGACCGATGTACATGCGCGTCGGTTCGAGCATGGGCGGCGACGCCAGTTTCGATCCGCATCCACTCGCTGCAAAACATGCCAGCACGACGGCGACTATTTATCCGTGCAATACGGTTGGTCCGCCGACATATTATCTCGGAGGCGGCGGGGGAACGCTGGATATCCTTTCCAGGCTCACTAACGACGCGATAATGGGGGCTACTTCCTTGGAAATGGGCACCACCGGCAGTTTGCTGCCCGGGCGAATTGCATTGAATCCGGCCATCGGCTCCAATACTTATTCCGGAAGCACCGACATTTATGCCGGCACGCTGCAACTTATAGCCCAAAATTCGGTCAAGATGTCGTCCGCAATCAACGTGAGCACGTACAACGGAGCTATTTGGAACGGCCTTTACGCCAACCCGGGAATGCCGTTTGGCTCATGGAATGGTCCCGGCCAATTACTCTTGGATCCGGGAATGATGGGCCCGCCTGCCGATCACAACTGGGACATTGATTGGTACACCGCCAATGGCGGCGCTCCCATGAGCGCCGTGCTTTGGCTCAACGGTGGCGTGGTAGGCTGGACGAGTGACGTCACTTTGCTTGGGCCCCCCGGGATGTATGCGAGGACCTTTGGTTCCAACCTCAATCCTGCTGCGCCAACCGTGTATGTGCTGGGATTGGGCGGGGAATACAGCGCCGGCACTATGACTGTTATGGCTCCAATCATGGATAATTGGGGCGGCGGTCCGGCACCCACGCCCGTGCTCCTTTACAAGGCCGGCAAAAACAGCAAACTCGATTTGAGCCCACCGCGTCCCATGAACACATTTACCGGAGGCACGATCATCGCCGGCGGCGAGATCATTGTCAACGACGCCAATCAATTAAACGCCCAGTTTGGCGGCACCGGCGGACCCATCGCCATCCTCAACGGCGGACGCCTGCACATTATCGGCGGTATGCCGATGTTAGACACCAATTTCTGTGTCCCCATCAAGGTCAATACCTCCGGCACGCCCGATACCGTGAAAAACTGCGGCAGCGTGATCGAGGTCGACGCAGGCGTGACTGCCTCGCTAAAGGCTAATTTCGATTTCTCCTGGAATCCCACCGCTTACCTGGAAAAAGACGGCCAAGGCGAATTGGACTACGTTGCCACGGCGCCGGCCGCCCCATTGCCAGGTATGGACTTAAGCAGTAACGCCTGGGGATTAAAATTGACTGCCGGACTGGTCAAGGTAAACCAGATGCCGGTCAATCCCGGCGCAGACCCCGCCTTTCCGGGAGCGGATAGCGGACCCGTAATCTTCAACAATGGCAATCTCGAAGTAACACAGGTCCCGGCGGGCATGACATGGGACACGAATCCGGCCTATGGATTCCGCAATATTGTATCGTTCGAGGGGACCGGCAATAGCGTGGTGGCCGCGCAAAACACCATAACCGTTGAAGACAACGCCATGTTCCGCACCCACGGCATAGTGCCCAACGAGATTCTGGGCACGGTTCATTTCGTGGCTTCCGACCTGGACGCCAATGCAATGAACAACGTGGTCCATCTTTCGCGAAACATGGCCCCGGCCGGAGCGGCGTCCACGCCCGCCGATTTAAGCCACGGCAACGGAAAAATGACCTTCCAGGGAGTGACGGTTTACATGTCCGGCGGCGGAATGACCAACGACCTGAACGTGCTGCCGCGCGAGGCGGGCTTCACCCTGGAACTAGACGACGGCGTGGTCTTCAACGCCAGCACCCAGAACTCTCTCTACGGTGCGGTGATCTTCAACAACACTAATCCGGGCACGCCCATACGGATCGACGGCGAGGAAGCCAGTTCCACGCCCGTGCTCCCCCCGCCGTTCTATCAATTTACTCTGGCCACAGCAACCTGGGGCATTTTGGGCACAGGACTCACGGCCTGGTCCGGCAAGACCGAAAAAATAGGCGCCGGCATAGTTCTCATTAGCCGCGATAATGGCGCACCAGTTACGGTCAATGCCGGCGCAATGCTGCAAATCTCCGGCGGCACTTTCCAGGCCGGCGGCGACGCCGATCCCTTTACCGACAACACTCTAACACCCGGCTTGTCTATGGACATCGTCAACAACAGCACGGCCACCGGCCTGCTGATCTCCCAGGGCGTTAAAAATGTCGGTGACATCTCAGGCACGGGCAATACCACCGTCAACGGCCCGTCGGGCACGGAATTGATTGTCGATTCCATCGCCCAGAACACTCTAACCATCGGCGCCGGCTGCGTGGTGACCATAAGAGCCATACCCGGCGGCCCATTTGCATCGGGCGCCAATCTCACTCCCGTGCCCGAACCTGCGACCTGGCTTCTGCTGGCCCTTGCCGCGGCAGGTATGATGGGTTGGCGCGCAAGCCGGCTGTATAAAAGCGGCAGTTGATCAACATACATGCATAAATTTGCATCAAAAATAATTAAGGCGGCTGGAACCTGACGCAAAGTTCCAGTCGCCTTTTTGCCGTAGTGGTAAGGAAGTGCGATTAGGCCGGCGTGCTTTGGCGTTTTACACAAAGGGCAA
>JBEKSO010000274.1:0-6140 GCA_049516935.1 Thermoguttaceae bacterium | reverse complement strand
AGGCGATGCGATCCAGTCCGCGAAAGAAGTATCAATTCAACCAACGAATTGCGCCCATGCACGGCGGCTTGCTGCCAAGGACGGACGAATATTTTAATGTGGAATGCAACGACATTTCCAAGGGAGGCATTTCGTTTTATCTTAAACGGCCGCCGGGATGCGAGCAATTTGCCATCGTGCTGGGACAAAAACCGAAGATTACGATACTGGCCGCCAAAGTCGTTAACACAAAGGAAGTGGAGCACGACAATCAGCATATGTATCTGGTGGGTTGCCAATTCATCGATCGAATACAGAAATAAACGCCGCCGGCGTTCCCGCTCCCGCATAATCTTGTGCGGATCTGGTTGAATCCATAGAATCACAAGTTGGCCGGACCGGCCCTTATGGATGCCGGCATTTTCCCAGGGACATCAGCGCGAAGGCCGTGCCGTACTGCTGGTGATAATCATACAGGGGAAAATCCCACCACGAGCCGTCTTTTTCCTGCACGGCCAAAAGCACGTGGGCCAGTTGGTCCTGGAAAGGCGGGCGATCGGCCTGGGGCAGCAATTCGATGCACGCCGCGGCGTAGTAATGGCCGAAATAAAAGAAATACCCCGCCACTTGGAACCAGGATTCGTGGGGGATGGGCCGTTTGCGGCCCATATCGAGCCAGCCGTTGCGGGCAAAGAGGCGGTCGAGCCAGTTTATAATAATCGCATCAGTGACTTCCTCATCGCCCCAAATCCGCATGGCGGCATTGCAGGCCTGGGAGCGGCCCAGACTGCCGCCGGGCAGATTTACCGGCATCTGCGGCCTGTACTTGAGATACTCGCCGTAATCGTAGGCAAAGTCGGGTTTGCGCTGGCGGATGATCGAGGCCTTGCCGCGGTCGATCAGGCGCTGCGGCGCATCCTCGCCGACTTTCTTTGCCTCGTCAAAAGCGATCAACACGGCCGCCGTAACGAAACTATTGGACGAATCGCTGGGTTTTTTCGTATGGGCCTTGAAATCATAGTACCCCCAGCCGCCGTCGACCGTTTCGTAACGGTCGAGCAAATCGATCTGCTGGTGGATGAGTTCGTGGATTTTCCGGGCCCGATCGGCGTCGTCGGTCTTTCGGCCGAGCATCCGCACCAGGGCCTGAATCGAGTAGGCATGGGTCCAGACGTTGTAAAACACGTCGGGAGTGGCGCGGCGGACGTGGGGCAGATTCTGGAACAGCCAATCTTCGGCCCGGTCCAGGGATTTAATTATTTCGGGGCGCTGGCCGCCGACCTCGATAAAGGCGGAGATGCACATAGAGGTGACGGCCGCGCGGAAGGCCTGATGCGATTGCGGCACGGGCGCATAGAGGTCGCCCGGCCTGTAAATATCGGCCGACCCCCAAGACCCGTTCTTGTTCTGCGTTTTAAGGAGAAAATCCAAGCCCCGGCCGATGGCGGCGTCGATATCAGCAGCAGGCGGCGTGGGCACCGGCAGCGGGCGCGGTCCGGTTTCGGCCAGCGGCCAGTGTTTTAAAGCGGCAGGTTTTTCCTCGCCGGCCAAAAGCGGCAGGACCAAAAGCACGAGTAAAATCGTCCAGCCCAGTCGGTTTCCCATGGTGCGTTCCCGCTTTGATTTATAGTAGATGGTGCATAGTGGACGGTTGGCCTGGGGCATCGCGAAACCGCAAGCGGTTTCATAGCTAATTCATCCTTCATCCCTCATCCTTCATCCTTTACTTGGCGTCCTTGGGCGGTTCCAGGAGAATTTTATCTCCCTCGGAAAGCCCTTTGAGGATTTCCATTTGCTTGTCGTTCTGCTTGCCGATTGTCACATCATGTTTTTCGGACTTGCCATCCTTGAGTTGCAGGTACACGAAATGCTTTTCATCGTCCAAGGGATCGGTTGAAACCAGCTTCGGCGGCACGATCAAGGCGTCGGACTTGGAGTAGGGCGTAAGTTTGATCTTGCAGGCCATGCCGGGCAGGATTACTTTAGGGACCTGGTCTTCCAGGTCCAGGCTGAATTGAAGGTCGAAGCTGCCCATGGAGACGGGGATCTTGCCGACTTCGTCCACGGTAACGTCGAGCTTGATGTCCGGGTATCCGGTGGGCGAGGCCTTGCCGTCCATGCCGTTGCGGACGTACTGCAAACGATCCTCGGCAACGGTGGAGTGGATTATGAGGGGCCGGGGTTCGACGATGGTCATCAGCACGTGATGGGGCATGGCGTTGCCGCCGCGGCGCAGCGATTCGGTCAGCGAAGTGATTTCCGTGAATTTGCCGCGCTGGCACCGGCCGTAATAAACGTATCCGTCGGAGGGGGCCTTGATCTTCATCAGCTCCTGATCGGCCACAAGGTTCTTCAGCTTTTCTTTGGACCGGGCAATCTGCACCTTTTGCTTTGCCACGTCAAGGCGCTGTTTATCCAGGGCCAGGGGCAGTTCCACGCGATCTTTGGACCATGACAGGGTCCTGCGTTCGAGGTTTTCCTTGATTTGCTCGTCCATGCGGGGAATTCGATACTTCAGCAACTGATCGCGCTGAAGTTCTTCCTGCTCCACCTGAAACTCGTCGCGCTCGATCGTATCGCGCGCCCGCTTCAAGACGATTTTTTCGGTCTCTTCGGTCAGATCGTCTGCTTTGTACATTTTTTCGAGTTGCTCGAGTTCCTCGCGGTCGTAATCCAGAAATTGATGGTAGAATTTCACGTACTTATCCGCTTCTTTTATCGTATTGGGCCTGATCACATCCTGGTAGTTTTTCTGATCCTCTTCGGCCAGGCGCTTAGAGCGTTGACTGGTCTCGAGGTCCAGGGGCGTGCTCTTTTCCAGGGTGGCTAATTGATCTTCGGACATCCTAAGCGCCACTTCGGCGATTTGCTGCTCGGTCCGCAGATCGGCAATGGCCTTGTCGATTTTTTCGGAGTCGAATTCGATGAGCACGTCGCCCTTTTTCACCCGGGCGCCGTGCTCGACCGCTTGCACGACCGTAAACGACGTCCATTCCTCGGGATGAAATATGATTTCGGTCATGTTGCGGCTTTCGAAAGAGCCGTCCAAGTCGAATTGGATTTTAAACGGCTCTCGCTTGACGGTATAAGTCGGAGCGGATGGGGCGGTGGGCGGAGTTGCGGCGGCGGGTTCTTCTTTTGCCGGCTTGGCGGCGGGTTCTTCTTTTGCCGGTTTGGCGGCGGGGGTTGCGGCGGCGGGCTCTTCTTTTGCCGACTTGGCGGCGGCGGCAGGCTCTTCTTTTGCCGGCTTGTCGGCGGCGGCGGCTGCCGCGGCTGCCGCGAGGGCAGGCTCAGGCTTATCGGAGGATGGGGGTGCGGCCATTACAGCCGGGACCAAACAGGCTGAAATAATAAATATTAATACCAAGCTTCGCAGGCAGCAGTTCATGATTAGTCTCCTGAGGCTAGTGTTAATGCCGGGTGTGACCGTGCGAGCGGATGCATATAAGCATTTAGTTTGCAACCCACACAGCAATGGGGGTAAATACATCCGACCGACTGGGGTTATCGAAATTGTCGCATGCAAATACCCGTGGTGCAAGGAAACCACTTTAAAGAGGGGGGAGGGGATAGAAGGATTATGTAAATTGCCTAAGCTTCGATTGTATTGAGATCTGTAGATTATGCGGTATATGCCCGTGAAATGGAATTATATTCGGGCCTATCTAAAGTCAATCCTGGAAAAATCGCCCTTGCAGCGGCGGATGGTTTTAGTTAAAAGTATTCGACTTATCCGGTTAACTGGGCAATTTCGTAATCTTGTCACCCCCTGGAAATCGACCGATGTTTCGGACTCGCACAAAACTCTTATTATTACTGGCAGTGATTGGCTTTTTTGCATGGATTTCAGCGTCGTCTAAAGCGGACTCGACCCGTTTGGACGCCGCCACCATGAAAGCCGCCCTGCGAACAGACACTACAGAAGAAGGGGGCTTTATCGATTACCTTATAACCAGGGTCAACAAAGGAACGTTGCCGGCCGACCTTGTCGATAGCACCTTTCAATGGGCCCGGAAAAAGCCTTATAAACACCGCTTCCAATACTTCAAACAGGGGCTGATAGTCCGGGCGGCCGCTATTGGGATCACTATAAAACCCTGAGAGGCGGGCTGATGGCTCATCGATTTTAGAATCTGATTTATAAAGTCTTTTTTCGGGACTGCAATTTTCGAATGCAATCCTCTAGTGGAATTGCTTCCGAAGGATGCTTCTTGGCTTGATCATAGGCTCGGATATCATCAAGCTCTTCCAATTCATCCAATAGTTGCTTCCATTCGGAAAACGGCAATAGCACCGCTTTTTTCCGGTTCTTATCATCAACCAAATATTCTGGATGGATTTTAATCATTTTGCATCCTATCCGAAGAGCATTCCGGCGTAGCCTACCACGCGATTCCTCGGTCCTTCGGCGTCGGCGCTGGTGGCGTAGCCCACCAATTCGCAGCGGCGAAGCGAGCCGAGTTTGCGCAGGGTTTCCATCACGATCACGCAGGAATGCATCCCGCACATGCTGATGCCGTGCAACCTGACGGTTTCGAACACGTGGGCCGGATCAAGCGTCTCGATGGCGTCCAGGGCGATGCGGTCGAGAATGCGATTTTCGCTGTCGCTGGCAAAGTGATTCATATCGCTGGAAATCACCAGCAGCGGGCGCTCTTCGAGATCGCTCAAGACGCCGGCCAACTGCGATGCAAAGCGTTGCAAGGCCGGCAGATTATCTCCGCCGCCGATGGTGATGCCTACCACTTGGACCTGCGGGGCCAAGCGGGCCAAAATGGGCAATTGCACCTCGATGGCATGTTCGTGCCGGTGGGCCGAGGCGTCCAGTTCCAGATGGTCGACGGCCTGGGACAATCGCACGGCCAGTTCCGGGTCGCAATCCAACTGTCCGCCGGGAAAGAGCCATCGCCGATGGGGCGCCACGGCCCACTGCGACCCGGTCAGGTTATGCCGGGGACAGAAAATGATTACCTGCCTGGGAATTTGCAGGCGCTGCCACACCCGTGCGGCCAGGCGGCCGGAATACTTCCAGCCCGCGTGCGGAACCATTGCCCCGGCCCAAGATTCCTTTGCAGACGGTTCGGCCAGCATACCATCGACCAGCACTTCCACTTCGGATGGATTGGAAGGGTAAAATTGGCCGGCCACGCATGGCTGGCGATCGGAAAAAGTGGAGACAGGCGCCTTAGCGGAACCGGCTCCCTTTTGTTCATTCAGCGACTCTTTTACCTTGCGCTCGGATAATCGGCCATGGATGGCATATCCCTCGAAACGAAACAGTTTCGTGGCGTCGTCCAGCCAGGCGTCGCGGGGCAATCCGGCCTTGAGGCAGGTCTGCTGCAAGAAAGTTCGGGCGTCGAAATGGTGTTCCACGGCCACGCCCGGCAAAAGCAAGCCGCGGTTCGATCCGCGCGCGATTTGCAGGCCGTGCACGCCGATGGTCACCTCGCGCACTCGGTCTTCACCCCGGGCGGCGACTTCTTCCGGCCCCCACAACAGCCAAACCTCCATGTCCAAAAAATCCAATTCCTCGGCGGCGATGGGCGGAAAGCGGGGATCGTCCTTGGCCGCCCGGTCGGCCGCATGGCTGACGGCCTCGGCCAGCGTGGCCGTGGGGCTGAGATAACCGCAGCAGGAGCGCAAATGGCCTTCCCGCTTCAGGCTCACAAACGCCCCGTAAACCGGCAAATCGGCCGCTTCGGCAAGGGTATACTCGATCCGTTCGGGCCGCGACATTTCCACATTCGCCGCCACTCGGCGCCCGGCGGCCCGAAACACCCGCTGTTCTTCTTCCTCGCTGAGCCTTGGCTTTGCGCCCTGATTGTTTTGAGAAGTTGTCATGTGAGCACCCACGAAAGCAATTTGTCTATTTTTTATGCATAATTGGCGATCCGCACCGGCGAGCGGCGGGAGCCCCAAGTGCCGGGCGCATCTTCAAAACGGCCGGCAATCGGCATCTGGCAAAACATGCACCGGCCGGAGTGGATGGCGAAACTAAGGATATCATAACCGTTGCGCTCGATGACCGCGTGGCCGCAACCGGGGCAATATGTGTGCTGCCGCTCTTGATCGACGACGTTGCCCGTATAAACATAACGTATTCCCGCCTGCCTGGCTATATCGTAGGCCGCAAGCAGCGCGGACATCGGCGTGGGGCCGCG
>JBEKSO010000273.1:0-6168 GCA_049516935.1 Thermoguttaceae bacterium | reverse complement strand
GTTTTTGCGTTGTAAACCACGCGCGGCAAGGCTGCCCGTTCCTGCCAGGCCCCCTCGAAGGTTTTCATATATTCCCGGGCCACTACCGGCCAGATCATGTTTCTGCCCAAGAGGTAGGCTTGCTTGCGAATGGCATGCCGCCGTGTTTCGTCTCCAACCAGATCGATGACGGCGTCGGCCACTGCTTTTGGATCGCCGAATGGGACGATAACTCCTTTACCGTCGGCTAATAATTCTTCGGCGTGCCAATAAGGAGTGGAGATGACCGCCTTTCCCGCGCCCAAGGCGTAAGCCAGCGTTCCGGAAGTGATTTGCTCCTTGTTCAAATACGGCGTTACATAAAGATCGGCCGTGCCGATGGCCTCGATCATTTCTTCCTGGCTCACGAAACGATTGTGGAAGATGACGTTTTGCTCGACCCCTAATTTCCTGGCCATCAACTGCAAGGAAATCCGGTAGGATTCTCCCTCCGATTTGACGACGTGCGGGTGCGTGGCCCCGACTACCATGTAAACGGCATTGGGGCAGTGCTTGAGGATCTCGGGCAGCGCCTTGATTACGTTCTCGATCCCCTTGCTCCGGCCCAACAGTCCGAACGTCAAGATTACGAATTTCCCCTCGACTCCAAAATGGTCCTTGTAAAAATTCGGATCGGTAAATGGCATGTCATAAATGCCGTGAGGCACGAAAACCACCTTGTTGGAAGAAAAACCATACACCTCGCGCAGGAATTCGATGCCCTTGTCGCTCATCGATATGACGCGCTCCGACCGCTGGACAATCTCCGAAAGCACTTCGCGCTGGATCGGATTGGGTTGGCCGGGAATCGTGTGCAAGGTGGTGATTACCGGCGCCCGCAGGTCGCGAAGCAGCGAAAGGATGTGACTTCCCTCCGGTCCCCCAAATATGCCGAACTCGTGCTGCAGGCAAACAAGGTTTACTTTATTGACATTCAAAAAGTCGGCCGCCTGCCGGTACGAGGTCAGATCGTTTTGCCGCAGTTCGAAGCGCACCCGGGGCGGATAGTTGTAGCCCGCCTCGATGTCGTTGACCGGAAGGGCGAAAAAAGTCGCATCCGGAAACTCCGCGGCCAGCGATTCGCACAAATCGGTGGTGAACGTGGCAATGCCGCATATGCGGGGCAAGTAATTGCCCACTATGGCAATCCTTTTCATGGCAGTATCCTCCTGCTAATAAAGACCGAAACTGTTTCGCTAACCCGCAAAATTCAAGGGGCGGCTGTCAAAAGATGCAGCACTTTGTGATGATTTTTTCCAGGCCTGTATGAAACCTATTGGAAAAAGGTATGAATTTCTTTATTCAGGCCTTTAACACACAAAAACTTAATTTCGCTTAGATTTCCTGATTCTTTCAGCCATTCTCGACGTTTTTGGTCGTCAAGTTTTCCTATTCCAAGCAAAACCAACGTATTATTCTAGATGACAGTTACGTCGCAATTCCTGTAACAACTGTACTATAAACAAGCGAATCCCCCTGAATTGGGCAGGTAAACGACGTAACTACTGTCTTTAAAACCACGCTATTTAATAATCTGAATATAATATATGTGTCTAAGCGGCGATAGGCCACCCTCCTATCATGGGGGTAATAACCCATCAAACGCCGCTTTTGTATAATTGTTCGGATAGATTGCAACTATGGAAACCACGAAAATGCACGCCGGTCGTAAATCTTTGAAGGTTCAACGTTTGCCGATCCGCTTTGAAAACGACATTCGCCGGGTAATTACCCGGCCATTCGACCCCGGCGGCGAAACGCGCGTCCGCAGGATCATCGATCGCGTCGCCGGACTCACGGATGCCGAGGTCGATCGCATTTTGGACCAGGTGCTGGAAAAATTCCAAGGCCGGCACAAACAGATCACGGCAGTTTTTGACGAGCATTATCTGACCGCCGCCGCCCTGGTCGGCGATACCGACAACATCTCGCCCAAGAAGCGCTTGTTGATCGGCTCCTATTTCACCGCGGAATATTCGATCGAGTCGGCCGCGCTTTTTAATCCCTCCATCGTCAAGCATCGCAACCAGTGGAATCTTCGCAAGGGCGAGGTGCGATTTATCATGAGTTTTCGCGCCACGGGCGAAGGGCACCTCTCCTCCATCGTTTTTCGCGAGGGCATTATCCATGCCAATCACAAGATCACCATGTGGCCGCCCAGCCGCTATTCGCACCGCGTGCGGATTTCGCCCGATAACCTATACGAAAAACATCTTTTCCGCCAAAAACTACACGATATTGCCGTAGACGAGGCGGCGGTCAACGCGGTGATGAACCTGCTGCCCGATTTTTTTACCTTCATCGAACTCGAACGCGCCCTTGCCAAGGCGGCCGAATCGGCCCCTGAAAAACCCGTTTACGACCAGGCCCGCGACAGCATGTTATTGCTGGCCAGATCGAATTACCAGTTGGAGCTGTCCAAGGACGCCGAGGCGGCCGAAGTGGTGATCTTCCCCCAAAGCAGCAACGAACGGCACGGCATCGAGGATTTGCGGATGGTCGATTTTGTCGACGACGACGGCGCAACCACCTTCTTCGGCACCTATATCGCCTTCGACGGTTATCGCATGCTGCCGCAGCTTATGGAAACCACCGATTTCCTCCGCATCGGCATCCACACCCTAAACGGCGCACAAGCCCGGAATAAAGGAATGGCCTTGTTTCCCCGGCGGATCGACGGTCATTACGTGATGTGCTCTCGCGTGGACGGCGAAAATCTTTACATCATGTACTCCGACATCGTCCACTTCTGGGAAACGGCCGAATTGCTGCAAACCCCCAAATATTCCTGGGAATTCGTGCAGATCGGCAATTGCGGCTCGCCCTTGGAAACGCCCGCCGGCTGGCTGCTCTTGACCCACGGCGTCGGACCCATGCGGACCTATTGCATCGGCGCCATGCTCTTGGATCTCAAGGATCCCACAAAAGTCATCGGCCACCTGAAAGAACCGCTGATCACCGCCACCGAAGAAGAGCGCGACGGCTACGTGCCCAACGTGGTCTATACCTGCGGGGCGATGATTCACGACGACCATCTCTACATTCCCTTTTCCACTTCCGACCACGTCACCCGCTTCGCCTACGTCTCGCTCACCCGCCTGCTCGAACGGCTGGTGGGATGAGCTTCTTTAAAGCGCCTATTTCAGGACTATGCCTGTAATGACCCAGCCTTGTTGCGTGGTTTGGGCGGCCCAGCCCGCGGGACCAAGAAAGGATTTTGCGATCGGAATCTCCCCGGAAGCGGCGGGCTTTTCTGCCGGCTTTGTTTGTCGCTCTTCAGCCGACTTTTCAACAGGCGTTTTCAAACTATTTGGAGGAGACGTATACCGGAGTCTAATTTTATCCGGCGTTCCCGCTTCTAAAAAGAAAGGCGTGTAGATGTTTTCCGGATCCATTAGGCGCGCCAATAGCCGGAAGTCGTCGCCTTGACTCGAAAATGTGCGAAAAGAGACCGGCCCGGCGACAATCCGCGATAATTCTTGATCGACTAGCCGGTATCGAGGGTCTTTGGCCAAGGCCTCGCCCGGCTCCAAAAGCCGTTTCAGCAACTTTGCATTGCCTCCCCACAGCAAATAACCGTATGCAACGGTCAAGTAGGTAGAACTTCCCGTTTCTTTTTCTCCAAAAGGTTCCTGCGGCGGCTTGTCTTTTTGGACGGGTGGGTTTTGATCCTCTTTGTCAGGTTCGACAACGACGTCAAGAGAGTTTTGTGTGCGATGTTTTTTACGTTCCACCGCCTTAACTTCAAAAATGACGTGCTCTTTCAACTTGTGTATAAAAAGATTATTATAGGGATCGTCAAAGTTTTGTCCGTAGCATTCATTGCACCATCGGTCCAGCGCGTGCGCCGCGCCGGTCTCGTCGGTCACTTCAAAAGCGAGTACGGTGCGTTCCCAAACTGAAAGGGAAGGGTTTTCGGAACTGCACATTACTAAAACATGTTTTCCTAAACGATCGACAAATTCTTTTTGAAAATCAATCTGAGGTCCGTTAGGGTCGGACTTTATAGATTCTAAAATATCCGTTAAAGTCCCAGACAATCTTTCTTCAACCACCGGATCGAAAAGTTTAACAAACGCCGCATACGATGACTGCATCTCCCAATAAAAGCTGGCAAAACCCTCGATATCTTTTGAAATCCAAGCGGGCGGTTCATGGGGCTCTTGATTGGGCAGACGCAGAGCTTGCATGGCCGTGGTATCGCGGTCGGGCGCATATATCCCGATCCGATAGAAAAGCGCTTGACTTTGATGATCGAACCATCCCGCGCCGCCGATTCCCCGGAAGGCGGCGAAGCCGGTTTCTTTTGCCGCCTCGGGATATGCCCGCGCGGTTTTGAGATGATCGGATTTGTCCGCTCCCGCCCGCACGGCAAGAAACTCGATCGGCTTTACATAGCAGTGAAAATCCGGCGGGACCGATTCGCCGTCAATCCGGCATTGCTCAACGACCGCGCGATAGTCCTCGCTTTGCATCGGCTCTCGCGATCCGGACCAGGAACGGAGCAATTTTTTTGTCATCTCACGATTGGTAGTGGCCACCAGCATGTCTTCTTTTAAAAAGTAAGAGAGGGAATCGAGCACAATTATGCGGGTATCGTCCAAAATCTCTTCCTGCCGCGGATTCTTGCCGTCTTCGGAATCCCGGCCCAATAGCTCGAAGAATTGTATTGCCTTTTCCTTGTTGTCGCGCACGTTCAGGCCGAGAATAATCGCCGGATTGCCGGACTCCGTTGCGGCTACGGCCAGGCAGGCGTCGCCTGCCGATAACTTCATCAGTTCGCCCCAATCAAAATTTCTCTCCTTCCAGACTTTCGGCAACAACTCTTCCGCACGCCCAACGAGCGCCGCCAAGGCGGGATTGGCCCGGGGCGATCGGAATCCGAGACGATTCCATCGCTCAATCAATTTGGGCATGTCGGAAACATAAATGAAGGCCGCCGTTTCTGCCGGGGGCAAATGCTCCAGGGCCTTTACAGTTGGGGAAGTCGTCTTCTCAGCGGTGCTTGCCGGTGTGTCTTCCCCCAAAGCCGGCGATGTTGTCATCATCATCCTTAAACTGATTAGTATTCCCGCAGTTATGAATCGGAACAACATGCGAATCTCCAATCGCTTTAATTGGTAAATATGGCCTTCCCCCGGAGATCGTGGACGGCGACCATGAATTCTACCGTCAATAACAGGCCAATGTTGATCTAAAAAACCGGAGGCAACCGCCAACCTCGAATCTTCGATCTTCTTTGCCAATCTATTTTACTTATGAAGCGCATAGGCAAAAATGGCATCCTATCGCACCGCATCAATATAACCTGGCCAATTTTAAACAGGAAGGACTATTCCAAACAAGAGGACAGGCATTCTTGCCTGTCCTCTTGGGATTATAGTTCTTGTCCGTCTTTTACGAGCCGGACACGATTGTCCGGCCCCAATGATTCGGCTGGTCTATTTTGTTGCGACTTCGAATCCTCATGCCACCTGCTTTCGACAGCGCCGCATTATAGTCAATAGCCCAAGCACGCCAAAGCCCAAGAGGATCAGGCTCGATGGCTCCGGAGTGTTTTGTTGAAGAACCATATGAGCCGGCCCGGCCTCGTCTGGAGACCAGGAATTGCCGTCGTCTACCGACAGTTCCGTGAAAACGTCGAAGAAACTTTCGATCTGGTACATTCCACCACCTATATCGGTAATGATCGTCTCTCCGGTGGATGCAAGGGTCGGGCTTTCACGAATCAGCACGCCGGCCGGCAATGTTCCGCCGCTAAGATTCATTGACAGCATCTCCGTGTCGTAGTAAGAAGGATTTCCCGAACCATATTCGCCCGTGATCTGCACGGTCGTGGGACCGCTTGTCGAGAAAGGTTGCATTGACCCTCCGGAGAACGATACCTCTCCCTCAACTTGCGAACCGAAAGTATGGGTTGTGGTCATGCCAGGCTCCGGCGGCGGGTATGAAGCAGTGAAACCTTCGTGTACTACGTCGCTCAAAACAATGCTCATGCCCATGCCTAAGTCGTAATAAGCATGCCATTCTTCCGGGCTGACATAATGCCCGTCAAGCGGCGGGAGATTTGGACTAGGAGTTACAAAGTCGGCTCGGCCGGCAACCGGGCAGGCCAGAACAATAAGCAAGAAACTCAAAAATAAGATGTTT
>JBEKSO010000272.1:0-6172 GCA_049516935.1 Thermoguttaceae bacterium | reverse complement strand
CCGTGGTGTTGGCGGTTCTTAATCGCCTGGGATTGAGCTGGGAAATGGGCGGCGCGATTTGGGGCATACTGGTTTCCTGCCTGGTCGTACTGCCTCTTTTCGGCTGGGTGCGCAGGCAGTTCGACGACACTGTGGCTTTCTTGGCGTGTTTGCTGTATGCGGTCCAACCGGTCTTTATCCAATGGAGCCCGGAAATCATCCGCGATCCGACGTTCTGGTTCTTCTTTACTCTGTCGTTGTACTTGCTATGGCGTGCCGTGGTCGAGGTGCGCATCGGCCTTTCGCTTGCGGCGGGGCTGGCTGTAACGCTGGCAATTTTGACGCGTTTTGAGGGACTATTGCTCTTGATCCCTCTTGGCTTATGGACATTTTGGCGATACCGTGCATTAAACTCGGGCCGAGACAGGGCAAAACTCGTGGCCGGCGGAGTGCTTGCGGTTATAGCCTTACCCGCATTGATACTATTGGTCAATTTCACCTTGCTGCGGCATCACTCGGAATGGGTCACGACCCGTTTTTACCCCTTGACGTTGATCCGTTATTGGTGGAACGGATTGTTTATTCCCGCGCAGGTCGAAGCCGCCGGGGATAAGCTCCAGAGCCAATTATATGTTTCCTTTAGGCGGATGATTGCCATATATGTTCCGACATTGGTCAAGGGTCTTTCGCCGCTGTTTGCATTACTTATGCTGGGCGGAATGTGGGGATGGCGCCGCGATTGGGCTCGCCGCGATCATCAACCGCTGTTTTACTCCGGTTTGGCAATCATGTCGGCCGCCTGGATTCATGCCTGGTGCGCGAAAGGATCGTGCGATCGCTATTTTCTGCCCATGGTGTTGTTGGGGGCTCCGTTCGCGGCCTTGGGGCTTTTGGGATTCAGCGCACGATTGCTTGGTTTTGCCGAGCACTTGAAAAGCAAGGCGATTTTGCGGCATGCCGCCGTTTTTGTTCCCCTGATGATGGTCGCTTCCGTGGGTTGGTGCGCCGCCTTTTCGGGCCCTTACGACCGCCGCGGCGCCGAGGTGGAATTGGCCGATTGGGTGCGCCGACAATACGGGCCGCCGGCCCTGATATTCGGCTCCGAAGGAGTAACGCCCGTGGTAGCCTATTATGCCCAGACAAACTGGGCCACGCTGGGTATGACCATGGATGACGCCACGGTCCTGAAACAAGTCGAGGAGCTCGAACCCGACGTGATTCTGCTCTCCGCGAGGCGTCGCAAAGAATTGTTGGATACAAAACAACTTATCGGTAAGATCGAAAAATTGGAATATACCGAAATCGATCGATCCGCTTTACCGCACGGAACGGATGACGTGCTGATAGTTTTAAGCCGAGGCGACGTCCGACCACCGGTCATTATCGAGACCGGAGAGAAGACGATCTCGAGAAAATAACAGGACCACTCGACAAGAACAAGGGCTATAAGGCCCTAACGCAACGGATTGCGTTATGATATCTCTGGTTTTAATATTCTCCATTACCTTCACGGCATCATTGGTGCTGACGTTTATCGTCCGCGCGGCGGCCTTGCGCTGGGGAATCGTCGACAGGCCCGACGGCCAGAGGAAAATCCATGACGGCATCAAGCCCTTGGGCGGAGGCGTGGCCGTTTATTTTTCCATGATCTTAGGACTTTTGGCGGCCAATTATCTAATTTATAGATCCTGGCAAAGCCTGTGGGGGCTTTCGCTGCTAGTTATATTTGCGGGAAGTTTTGTCTGTCTTTTCGGCCTGATCGACGATATTTACCGCCTGAATGCCCGTTTCAAGATCGCCATGCAAGTATGCGCGGTTTTGCCCATCGCCCTGGCAGGATACAGCATCGATAAGGTCGTCGCATTCGGATACAGGATCGAACTTGGCCCACTGGCCGTCCCGATCACGGTTCTCTGGCTTATCGGCTGTATAAATGCCCTGAATTTGATCGACGGCATGGACGGCCTGGCCTCGGTAGTCGGTCTTTCCACGGCCGCCATGATGGGCCTGATCGCTGCCAGCGAAGGGCGGGACCATGTAAGCATTATAGCCTTGGTACTATCCGGCTCATTGGCCGGATTCCTGGTGCTTAACCGGCCGCCGGCCAGCATCTTTCTGGGCGACTCGGGAAGCATGGTCATCGGTCTGATTGTGGGCGTGCTGGGAATGCAAGGATCGATGAAAACTTCGGCCACGCTCGCCATCACCGCACCCGCGGTAGTGATGATCCTGCCGATGTTCGATATCGTCGCCGCCGTGATCCGCCGGGAATTGACCGGCCGGCGCTTCTACTCGCCGGACCGCGAGCATATCCACCATCTCCTGCTTGCTCGAGGATTGACTCCTTGGCAAGTTTTATGCATTCTAGGGGCGTTGTGTTTGACAACTGGCGCCGCCGCCACGGCAGCCACGATTTTTCGCAAAGACGCCCTGGCGTGGATAACCGCCATGGTCCTGATTGTACTGTTGATTCGCATGAAATTATTCGGACACCGCGAATTTTCCCTGTTGCGCGAAACCGTGCTTAGACGATTTTCAGCCATCACCCGATTTTTGTATCGAACTCGCCGGTCCGGACAATCCGGCTTTACCGGACACCCGGTCATGACCCTGGAAAGTGCCTGGCAGACCCTTGTAACCGGGATTAAACCCTGGAATATCCGCCGGTTACAATTGACGGTTCGCCGCGGTCCAATAACCGGACTGCGTTATTGGATCGACCCGGGAATCAACAAGAATCAAAAATGCCGCTGGTCTATAGCCGTTTCGATAGGCCGGCGCGGCGATAGGCTTTGTGAGCTTACCGCCGAAGGATTGGAAAAACCCCGCAAGCAAAGTCAGTTGATTGCCCTGACCGACATGCTCAAGTCATTCGGCAATCGCTTATGCGAGCAGACTGACGACGCGGATGTCCTCCCGTTTTTAACTGAAATTCGCACCCTTTCGCCGGAGATGCGTGAAGAGCACAGAAAAGCGGCGTAAACAGTTGTCAAAACCCAGAGGTTGTCAGCCGGTTTTTAATAAAGACGGCATTATTACGAGAACTCCAACCCGGAGATAATCCGCCGATGTATGACATGCCCGACACTATTCCCTTGCCTCAAACAAGACCGGATCTCGACATAGGAGTAGTATACACCCACGAACGCGATTTGATGCCGCCCCTGTTGTCGTCTTTAAAGGCTTCGGGCAATGGTTTGCGCATGCGCCTGATACTTATCGACAATGTATCCGAACATGGCGTAGAGCCTTATCGTGATTATTTTTCAGATGCGATCGTCCTCCTCAATACCCGGCGCCTGCACTATGCCGCGAATCTAAATCGAGTGCTGCACGCCTCGACGGCAAAATACATTTTACTGCTTAACACCGACATGTATTTTGATCCCGAAGAGCAATGCCTGACACGAATGGTCGCCTTTATGGAGACGCATCCCGATTGCGGCATAGCCGGCTGCGGGCTGTATCATGCCGGCGGGGATTTCGCTTATCCGGCGCGCCGCTTTCAGAGCCTCTCGACGATTATGGCCCGCCGCTTGGGCATGGGCCGGCTCTTCCGGCGATCGCTGGACAACTATTTCTACCGCGAACGCGCTATTTCCGACAGCTTTACCTGCGATTGGCTCTCCGGCTGCTTCATGATGATTCGCCGCGAGGCCTTCGAAGACGTGGGGTGCTTCGACGAAGGCTTTATCAAGTATTTCGAGGACGTGGACATGTGTCTGCGCATGGCCCGGGCAGGATGGCAAATCATGTATCACGGCGGAACATATTGCTATCACCTCGAGCAAAGGGCCAGCAAACGCTTATTCTCGTCCGACGCCCGCAAACACCTTCGCTCCTATCTGCGATGGATGTGGAAATGGGGCTTTACGCCGGATCACCACGCAGCCCCTCCCGCCAGCCGCCGCATTGCCGGGTAAAGGGTTCAGGGTTCAGGGGGCAGAAGGAGGCGGGCAGTGGACAGTGGACGGTGGACAGTAGATAATTCTTTTCCGTTAATACTTACTGCGTACCCCGTACTCAGTACATTCGTGGATGGTATAATCGTCTACTATACACAGTACAATATATATCCATAATCAAGAGATTCGGAATTCGGACCAAAGTCATCCATTTGAGTCCTGAACCCCGAACTCTGGACCCTCAAATCATGCACTCCACCATATCAAAACTCATCGCGGCCAGGCCGGTGGTTGCCGACGGCGCATGGGGAACCAGCGGGCCGGTGATCTCCGACGGCGCGTGGGGAACCCAATTGCAAATCCGCGGCATGCCTCTGGGATCGACTCCAGATGCTTGGAACCTGGTCCAACCCGAAAAAGTCGAGGAGGTTGCCCGAGCCTATGTCGAAGCCGGCAGCCAGGTGATTTTAACCAACACCTTTGGCGCGAATCGCTTCATCCTCGGCCGGCATGGAATGGGTGATAAGGTTGCCGAGGTTAATCGCATAGGCGTGGAAATCTCCAAAAGGGCCGCCGATGGCAAGGCTATGGTTTTCGCTTCCATAGGGCCCAGCGGCATAATGCTTTTAATGGGCGACGTGAGCACGGATGAATTGCAGGCCGCTTTTGCCCAGCAAGCCCAGGCCCAGGCCGCCGCCGGCGCCGATGGCATTGTGATCGAGACCATGTCCGATTTGACTGAGGCCAAACTGGCCCTTGCCGCAGCCCTGGAAACCGGTCTGCCTGTCGTGGCTAGCATGACTTTCGATTCCGGGGCCAAGCTCGACCGCACAATGATGGGCGTTACGCCCGAACAAGCCGCCGAGCAGTTGACTTCAGCCGGCGCCGACGTGATTGGGGCGAATTGCGGCCGGGGCATTGCCGATTACGCGCCCATCTGCGCCCGCCTGCATGCCGCCACGGATAGACCCATCTGGATCAAAGCCAACGCCGGCCTGCCAAAGATGGTCGATGGCAAGACCGTGTATACTCAAACGCCTGATGAATTCGCCTCCTTCGTACCGCAAATCGTCCAATCCGGCGCCGCCTTCGTCGGCGGCTGCTGCGGCACCACGCCGGAATTCATCAAGGCGATAAGAGCTAAATTAAGCGGCAATTAAGACTCAGGCAATGAATGTCGCGTTTTCGCTTTAGAGCCGGGCCGTGTCGGTTTCAGAGCCGGGCCGTGTCGGTTTCAGAGCCGGACCGTGTCGGTTTCAGAGCCGGGCCGTGTCGGCCCGGAATTACTGGCGTGGATTACCCCGGTTTTTACCGGACCGACACAGTCCGGCTCCGATTAGAATAATATCATTGCTTTTCCGAGGTCCAATAAACAACCGTCCCACGATTTACCCCGTCACACCGCCACCGATTCCCGCTCGGATACCGCAACGGGCAATGTCGCCGGTTTGGGAACCGCAGCAACGCGAGGCAGGGCTGAATGGCACAGATCGGCTTCCGGCCGGTCGCCGACTGCGGCGTTGCGTTCATAGAATGTCCTGGGCTCGTATGACCAACCGGAGGCCAGGCGTTTTTCCTCCTTGCGGATATGACGAAACGCCCACTGGCCGCCTATCGCGGAATATACCCGCGATTTCCAGCCATATTCGGCATGCAGATCCTTGAGCAGCGCCGATATCTTGGCGTGCATAGCCGGATTATCGCGATAATACAATTTGGCCGCCCCCACCAGCGCGGAAAACGTGGTGCCCAGTTCGCGGGCTTCCCAGGCGTAACGGTCGCGAACGCAGGGATCCGGGTGATTCTTGTATCGCAGCCATCCGGTCAACGTGGTCCGCACGATGCGCACTACGCTCGGGCCGTTGCGCTGGAAGTCGCGGTTGAATGCGCGAAGCATGAACTCGGCCGACTGCTGGTCGTTGATATTAGGGTGCCGGTAGTTGAAAATAAGCTGCCCGTGGATGTCGCTGATGTGATATTCGCTTTCGTCCTTCATCAATCCCTTGGCTGAAAGTTCGGCATGAAGCGGCGTGCCCGGAATCGGGGTGTAAAGCATGAATTGATGGAAATCGGTATTGTGCCGGGCGGCGTAATCCAAGGCCTCGTCGATGTTCTCGGGCGTGTGGTTTTCCAAACCGATGATGGTCGAGCCCAGCACGCGGATGCCGTGCGACTGCAAGCGGCGAACCAGTTCGAAGGTATCCACTCCTTTTAGTTTGGAGTATTGGCTGTTTTCGCCTTCGATGCCCATCCACACCCAGGAAATACCCAGGCGTACAAGCTGATCG
>JBEKSO010000271.1:0-6208 GCA_049516935.1 Thermoguttaceae bacterium | reverse complement strand
TGAGTACGCCGACGTGCCTACTCCGCTGACCATAGGGCGGGAAGAGGGCAATGCCATCCAACTGAACGACGAGCGCGTGAGCCGCTATCATCTGAAAATCCAGGAAGACCAGAACAAAATCGTGTTGGCCGACCTGGAAAGCACCAACGGCACAAAGGTCAACGGCGAAAGCGTGCAATTGTGGATCCTGCGGCCCGGCGACATTATTTCGGTCGGGCGGAGCGTGCTGGTGTACGGCTCGCGCGAGGAAATCGCCCGGCGTCTGGCGTCGTTGCGCGGGGCCGATATCGCCCAAGGCGTGACCATGCCCACCGAAGATTTGGAAGACGAAGCCAGTTCATATTCCTTGGACTATGAACTGAACCTGGGCGACGATCCAGACGCCCTGGCTTTGCTGCACACGTTATTGCCGCCCGAACTGCCCGCCTCGCTCAGTCCGGGTCAGGTCGCGCAATTGGCCGAGGTGCTGCAATACATTCACATGCGCATTCGCGGATTGATGGAATCGGTTCAGGCAAAGGAAAAATCCGATCGCGTAACGCTCGACGCCCGGCAGTGGCAAAACCTGATCGATTTGCAAGATCGGCTGGCGAATTATTTGCGCACGATCGGCGAGCCGTTTTAAAAGGGCAAAGGCCGAATACTATTTGCGAAACCGCAAGTGGTTTGCCGAAATGACATTCATTCAGCGTTGGATCACCACGCGGGAACCGACGGAAAGGATGCCGTAAAGATCGTCGATGTCGCGATCGCCCAGGCAGATGGTGCCGCGGTTGTCGTCGCGGCCGATGTTTTGCGGATCGACGGTGCCGTGCAGGCCGATGTTGTTGCTCAAGCCGATCCAGAATTTACCCAGTGGATTGCGCGGATCGCCGCCGGGGACGGTAATGCCGTCGGGGCCGCGATACTGGGGATTGGCGTTTTTCTCGCGGACAATATATGTGCCTTCCAGTTTCGGCTGATCGCAGCCCACGCCGATGGGGAATCGTCCGGCGTAGCGGCCATCGACCATGAGCGTCAGTTCGTGCTTGTCCAGGCGGATCACGGCATTAAACGGCCCGCGCACGACTTTCAACTCCTGGCCTGGTTCCAAGGACAGCCCCTCGCGGATGCCGTTGATTCGGGCCAACAGTACGGGCGGCACATTATACCTGTCGGCAACTTGCTCCAGGGTGTCGCCCGGCCGGACAAGGTACGGCTGCTCTAAAAGGTGTTGACGCGAGTAGATCACCGTGCCCGCCAATTGGTCGAGCAGTTCGGTCACCTGCCGGGCTTGGGCCTGGGGCAGATCGGGATTGTCGTACAAGGAACTTAACGCCAGATGTGCCTCGGGCAGGCGGCCTTCGTCCAATTTCTTCTGCACCGCTTGCATGAATTCGGCGAACTTGCTCTGGAACATGGCGTCCGCTGAAGCTGTGGCAGGCGAAGAAGAATGCGCGGCATTAGACGGAGGATAAACAGTCGCTGCCGGAGTTTGACCGGCCGTAGCGCTGCTTAGAAGACCCGGAGTGGAGCCGGCCGGAGAACTGCCTGGCGAGGCGTTTGGTATATTGGTCTGGCCGGGAGGATTTAGAAGAGTGACACCGCCGACTGCCGGAGGGGCATTACCGGTAGCGGGACTTCCTGTTGTCGATCCGCTGGGGCTGAGAAACGGAGATGAATTGGCGGATAACGGCGGCGGGTTGCCGGGGCTAAGTAATGTCGCGGGAGCGCTTGCCGGTCCGCTCGATGATGCGCCCGCCAATTGCGGCGAGGGTGAATTCAGGCCGGGTATCTGCACCGAAGGGGGATTTGGAAATGCCTGTGCATCGGCCGAAGACGACTCCGGTTTTTGGCCCATGTACATATAAGTCCAATACCCTGCCGCAGCCAGCAGGCCCATGACCACCAGGGTCTTCATTGAGTTCATGTTCGTCCTCCTTGACGAACTTTTTTTGATAGATATCTAGAAAAGCGGGCGGATCATACGAAATCCGGGCAAATAATGCTATGCCGAAAAGGGGGCTAAAGATTGCAAATTGACAATTGCAAATTTCAAATTGCAAATTGAACAAATATGAGCCTATGCGTTGGCAGCATTGCTAGCATCGCACGATCTAACAATCAGGCGTTTGAGCGACTGTCAAGTTTGAAAAATTATCGCAATAACAGAACCGAATGACATTGCATCGCGAAACCGCAAGCGGTTTTATCTCTCATCTTTCAACTGGGCAATAAATTACCCAACCCTTTATCTCATCGTTCATCCTTCATCCCTCATCTTTGTTTTTCTTGCCTTCCCGCAGATTGGCGCGGATTTTTTCCAGGCGCTGGGCCAGCTCGCGCTCGAAGCCGCGATCGGTGGGGCGATAATACTCCCGGTCCACGCCCAGATAATCCTGCGCGGCGACTGCCTCGGGCGAATCATGTGCGTATTGATAATCCTGGCCGTGACCCAGGCGTTTTGCCCCGCCATAGTGCGAATCGCGGAGATGGACCGGCACGGGCAGCAGGCGGCCTTCGCGGACGTCGGAGCGGGCTTCGCCAATGCCGACGGTCGCCGCGTTCGACTTCGGCGCACAGGCCAGATAAGTGACGGCCTGGGCCAGATTCAATTGGCACTCGGGCAGGCCGACCAGTTCGCAGGCCTGGGCGGCCGCCACGGCCAGGGGCAGGCCGGCCGGATCGGCGTTGCCCACGTCTTCGCTGGCCAGAATAACCAGTCGCCGGGCGAGGAAGCGGACGTCTTCGCCGCCTTCGAGCATGCGGGCCAGCCAATACAAGGCCGCGTCCGGATCGCTGCCGCGGATGCTTTTTATAAGCGCGCTTATGGCGTCGTAATGCGCGTCGCCGTCGCGGTCGTATTGCACGGCCTTGCGCTGCACCGATTCCTCGGCCAGTTGGCGGGTGAATTCGATTGGCCCCGTGCCGGCGGAAAGCACGCCGACTTCCAGGGCCGAGAGTGCGCGCCGTGCGTCGCCGTCGCTAACTTCGGCCAGGAATTCCAGGGCGTCGCCGTGCATGCGGATTTGATATTTTCCCAGGCCTCGCTGGGGGTCGGCCACTGCCCGCAGCAGGAGAGTTTTGATGTCGTCATTGGATAGCGGCTGGAACTGAAAGATCCGGCTGCGGCTCACCAGTGGACTGTTTACGGTAAAAAAGGGATTTTCGGTGGTTGCACCCACCAGGATCACAGTGCCTTCTTCCACGTCGGGCAGGAGCACGTCTTGCTGGGCCTTGTTGAAGCGGTGGATTTCATCGACGAACAGCAGCGTGCGTTTTCCCTCGGCCGAGAGCCGGTCGAATGCGGCTGTAAGGATTTCGCGGAGTTCCTTTACACCCGAGGCGACCGCGGAGATTTGTTGAAAGTGGCTGCGGCTTTCGCGGGCCAAAAGGCGAGCGAGCGTGGTCTTTCCGGTGCCAGGCGGACCGTAAAAAATAACCGATCCCAGGCGATCGGCCGCCAATAAGCGGCGGAGCAGTTTTCCCTCGCCGAGAAAGTGGCGCTGGCCGACGAACTCGTCGAGCGTGGCCGGGCGCATTCGCGCGGCCAGCGGTTGCGCTTCGCACCGGTTGGCAGCTTCGCTTTCTTCGAATAAAGACATTATTTGGACACCCCTATCATCATTGCGCACTGTTCAGCTTTTTTATAGCCTCTTTAGCTTCGTTGCTAACGACTATCTCATTATCTTTTGCCAAAGCCTCTAATATCGGAATCTCCTCCGCTGTACCTATCCTCCCTAAGACAAAGGCTATTGCATGTCTGATTTCCTTATCCTCATCCATTGCCGCCTTTGCGAGAGCACGCGGGCCTTTTTCAGATGCACCGTTACATACATCAATAGCTATGACTGCATTGCGGCGGTAGTTTGCGGGGAGGCTCTTGTTGTTCAGAGTTTCGATCCATTTATTCAATAAATGGTCATCCCTCCGAAGATTCTCGAGCAGGCAGTGATGCACATATTCGCTATGTGATTGAGCATCAAATAGCCTATCAATTATTCCATTATTCTTCATCCTGGCCAAGCACATAATGGCCCTATACTGCACCTCTTCGTCTTTCTCCTTTGGATCATTCACTACGGAAAACAATTTGTCTATCGTCTTCTCGTTATTGAAATAATACAATCCTAGGGCTGCACACATCCGTGGCCACGTATCGCCTGAACCGGCATTCTGGATTAAAATGTCTTCATATTCCGGATCTTTGGATTCGCCCATACCCGAGAGAAGGCTCGCTTTAATGTCTCTGCTAGATTTATTTACTAAGTCCAATACAGTTCTCTTTGCCTTTTGTGAAGGGTTCATCGCCATGCCTTCCGCGATATATTTACAGAACTGACCGTCTAATTGTCTGGTCACATAATCTATTGTCTCATCGTTGGCATGCATTGCCAGGACATGTCCTGCTGAAGCACGCACCGACTCATGTTCATCTTTGTCGTCCAATATGGCGCGTAGAGTGCTTAGAAAACTATCGCCCGGATGAAAGTCCCTATGTCTTTGAAACTCCTTCAGTATACTTTCCCGCAGGTACTCATCCTCAGTCTTGTCACTGAGAATATCGTGATAAAGATTTAATAATTTTGAATCATCTGTTGCGCCTAAGGCATTAACTAGACATAATCTTACATCATCGTCTTCTTTTTTGTTTGATAGTATCTTGATAAACAAATCTTTCATTGTAGGTTGAAAGCCTTCCATGAACACCCACGCCGCAGCACGACGTTTACACGGTTCAGCGTGCTTGTCTTTTAGTATCTCGATCAATATCTGAGATGCCGGTTCGCCAATGGCTCGTAATGCACAGCCGGCCTCGTAACGTGAGGTCGTGCTCTCAGAGAAGCCTGACAGGAAGGGATTGAATTTGTTACTCATTTCATAGCAGGAGGATAAAAGAGGCTCATGTTCCGGTTTGAAATCCTCTTCATTTGATGAGAGTTGTATTAGAAATGGGATTGCGGGTACTGCACGCGGGCCAAGCAGTCCGAGTTCCCTTGCACCTATTACTTGCGACAGTTGATCGGATGACAGGGTCATCTTGATAAGCTTGGTAACGTCGGGTGGAGTGTTGCTTGATATATCCTTCTCGGTTAGCTTTTCTGATACGTGTGGATGAGGTATTAATACGTAACAGGCAAGAACAGAGCATATTAGGACTAACACGATTATGAAGAATCTGCCTCGCGACAATTTCATATGTCACCTCCTAAATCGGACCACGTGCCCGATATTCCCATAATAGCGGACTCTGGCAAGACCCTCACCCCCGGCCCCTCTCCCGCGAGAGGGCGAGGGGAGTACCTAAAACTCCGGCTCCAATGGACCGCCTTCGGGGAGCATCGTTCGAAGCGGACATTCATTGCATTTTGGATTTGATTTATTACAAAAATGCTTGCCGGCATATACCAGCAGGGCATGATATTCATTATACATCCGCGCGTCATCCGGCAGAGAGGACTGGATATAATCTTGAATTTGATGATAATCGGCGTCAAAGCCGATCCAACCGTGGCGGGCGAAAATGCGATGCGTATAGGCGTCGATCACGAAGGTGGGCATGCCGCCGGCGTAGAGCAAGATCGAATCGGCCGTTTCCGGCCCGATGCCGTTTACGGCCAGAAGCTCTTTGCGCAGGGTTTCGAGGTCGGTCTGAAACATGGCCGTTAGGGAGCCGTTATAGCGCTTTATGATAAACTCCAGCAGGCTACGCAGGCGCCGGGCCTTGACGCGAAAATAGCCGGCCGGGCGGAGGAGCTCTTCAAGTTCTTCGTCCGGTACGTTATAAAGGGCGTGAGAGTCCATGAGATCGGCCTGGCGGAGGTTGCAGATGGCTTTTTCCACGTTTTTCCAATTGGTGTTTTGCGTCAGCATCGCGCCTACGATCATTTCAAAGCCCGAATCGCCCGGCCACCAGTGCTGCGGACCAAAGGCCTTTAATAAACGATCGTAAACTTGGAGTATCGCGCCGGACATCGGAGGGTTCGGGGTTTAAGGTTAGGATAGGGCAATAAAATTACTATAATATTAAGGTATCCGCGGCAATTTGCAATTTGCATTTTGCAATTTACAATTTGAAATAATTCAGCGCCTATATTTCCAAACCCTTTAGAGATCCCTGAGAATGTCCGATAAAAACATTCACAATCGATTATATTCCCGGGCCGAAAATTATTGGATCCAGTCGCGGCGTCCGGTGGTCAGTCTGGTTTTTATTACGCCGCTGTTG
>JBEKSO010000270.1:0-11032 GCA_049516935.1 Thermoguttaceae bacterium | reverse complement strand
ATGTGATTCGGGGTGGCGTAACCGACGGTGTCGGGAATGTTGATCGTAGTGGCCCCGGCATCGATGGCCGCTTCCACAACCTTGCATAGAAAATCGGATTCGGTGCGCGAGGCGTCCTCGGGCGAAAACTCGATGTTTGGGCAATAGCCCTTGGCTCGTTTCACGCCTTCGACAGCGTTACGGATAATTTCGTCTTTGTCCATGCGGAGTTTGTGTTCGCGATGGATTGCGCTGGTGGCCAGAAATACGTGGATCCGCGGTTCTTGCGCGTGGCGCACGGCTTCCCAGGCTCGGTCGATGTCGGACTGGCGGCAGCGGGCCAATCCGCAAACCACCGATCCGCGGACCGATCGGGCGATCTCGCGGACGGCCTCGAAATCGCCCGGCGAAGCAATGGGAAAACCGGCTTCGATAACGTCGACGCCCAACTCGACCAGGGCTTGGGCGACTTCCATCTTTTCCTTCAGGTTCATACTCGCCCCGGGCGATTGCTCGCCGTCGCGGAGCGTGGTGTCGAAAATCACTATATGCCGAGATTGGGCAGTTGTTTTATCAGTCATGAGTTTAGTATCCTTTGTTCGAGAGTAAAGTTTCGGTTGTGCTGATCAATTTGTCTAGTATCCCCGTCTTCACCGGTTCAAATTTGGCGATGGCAAAGACGTAAAATCTCGTGCCGACCATTGGTCGGCCCGCGCAACACCAACCATATTCTCGAGGGCCTGTGATACCGCATTATCGGAGCTTGTATTCCCACGTCACTGAATTCCATACATAAAAAAACCTCAAGACTTTGTCGGCCTTGAGGTTTCGTTGTGCTAGCTGTGAAAGCAGGTGCGTACCCTAAGGCCGGCGGCTGGCAAGTGCCAGCAATAACAACGGCAATAGGCTTAATAACGTACCCATGTTTATTTTTTCATTCTATCTATAATTCGACTTGCACTGTGAACATCTTAAATGTACATGACATTATGTGCATAGGTCAAGTTCAGGGGCGATGCCAATTTTCCATTTTTATAAAGATATTTAACCCTGGATGAATACAGCGGGGGCCAGAGCAACGACAAATGCCGGGCGAAAACCTTGATTTTAGCAGCGATCCTCAAATTGCCCCCTCTAACGCGGCAAATCGCCGATTTATAGGCGTCCATTTTGCTTGTTGTGACGTCTACATAAGGATTTACGTCAATCAGAATGAGACGGCTTATGAGGGCCATTGTCCGAAATGTTGCCGCCCGGTAAAGATTTGCATCGGCCCAGGCGGAACCTCGTGCAGGTTTTTCAAGGCATATTGAGTCAAATACCCAATTCGGGTATGCTTTGCGGCCCTTATCTGGAATTTTTCATTGAGAAAGTACACCGCACACTCCGTGTACGGGGACGGCACACGGAGTGTGCCTGCTACATTTTGGATGTATAGACGGCACACGGAGTGTGCCTGCTACATAGTTATGGATTACGAAGTTCAAAACTTCACGCGACGCTGTATGGCGACCGGCCGGGAATTTGCGTCCGGCGAGTGGTACTACTCCGTGCTTGTGTCCGAAGGAGCGGATCTGAAACGCCGCGATTATTCGATTGACGGCTGGGAAGGTCCGCCTGAGGGGGCAATAGGTTATTGGAAATCGCAAGTGCCTGACAAGACCGGTCGCCGGAAACAATGGGCCCCCAATGACGTTATCCTCCATTTTTTCGACGAACTGGCCCAGCAGCCAGACAAGCAGGACATGCGTTACGTGTTGACGCTGTTGTTGATTCGTCGCCGCGTGTTCCGGCTGGAAGATGAAAAACGCGATCAGCAAGGCAACGAAGTGTTGACGGTTTACTGCCCCCGCCGCGATGCCACGTACACCATCCCGGCGGTCGTGCCCACACAATCGCGAATTGACGAAATCCAGCAACAATTAACGGCGCTGTTGGAGTAAAGAATTAGTGGATAGTGGGCAGTGGACGGTGGACAGTGGATCGCATGCAGAGAGTGCAGTGTGGAATTATGAATGATAAATACAAAACCACTCGCTATTTAAAAAACGTTATCGCTGACCGCCCACTGCCCTCCGTCCACTGCCCACTGTCCACTGCCGACCGCCCACATTTTTCCGGGCGTCAATCTTGCCTGTTGCTTCTGTTGGTAGTCGGGCTGTTTGCCCTGAGCGGGGCGAGCTGTCCGAACATGTTGCGTCCGCAGGGGCCGCCGATGCCTCGGGCCTTGCCGCCTTCGCCGACGCTCGATCAGTTGATTCAAGTGGTAAACGGAAATAACTCGCGGATCCAATCCTTTTACACCGGCCACGCCACATTATCCGGGCCGGGCATTCCCGCACTTTCCACAAGAATAGCCTTTTGGCGGCCCAGATTTTTCCGCCTTAAGGCCACGGACCTGACCGGTCCGGAAATCGACTTGGGCTCAAATCCCGATTTTTTTTGGTATTGGGTCCGCCGCGCCCAGCCGCCGGCGATTTATTTTTGCCGGCACGATCAATTTGCAAACAGTCCGGCCAGGCATACCATTCCCGTTCAGCCCGATTGGTTGATCGAGGCCTTGGGCGTAAGCGAAATCGATCCATCCTTGCCCCAGCAAGGCCCGTTTCCCTTGCAAGGCGATCGCTTGGAACTCCGCACAATTCGTGAAACGCCCGACGGGCCGGTGACTAAGGTCACGATTTTCGACGGTGCGCAAGGTTGGATCCTGGAACAGCATATTCTCAACGCCCAAGGGGCTCTTTTGGCTAGTGCCGTGGCCAGCGGGCATCGGCGCGATCCGCTTTCCGGTCTGGTAATGCCGGGCGTGGTGGTCGTCAATTGCCCGTCGGCTCAGTTCTTAATCCGCATCGATTTGGGCCCCGTGGAGATCAACCGGCTATCGGGCAACACGGCCGAACTTTGGAACATGCCGCAAATTCCCGGCACCCCGGCAGTTGACTTGGCAAATCCAAACGTACAGCCCATGGCGTCTCAATCGCCCTCGATCATGTCACAGTATTCGGGTCGGAAATGAGTTTTTGAATGATCGTCGACATTTTCGCGAGGGTTTTTCGTGTAATTTTCAAGGCTTCGATTGCCTCTTCCTTGTCAGCAGACTCACCAGGATAACGGAATGCCACGGCGGCGCGGGTTAGAAAACGTAATTCTTCCAGCGGCCAGGACCATCCGTCGCAAACAGGCGTCAGCAATCCGTCCAATAAAACCAAATCATGGGTTTTGGGAGGCATTACGCCGTGATGAATCAAGAGGGCCTTTAAATATTTCTCCACACATTACTGGCTGTGAAAACAAACGGCGTCCCAATTTGGTGATTTCCGAACACGGCGTTCCCGACAGGCCACGCTGAAGTCGCCCTCGGCCTTGACAATCCATTCTTTAACCGTCTCGTTGAGCATATAGAACCTTGCCGTGGTTCAAGGCTTCGCGGATCAGAGGATCGCCTTCCGAATAGCGGCGCTGAACATCGTCCGGCCGACGTGCGAGCAAGTCAATGGGCAGACGAGAATTGAGGTGATTGAGTATTTCCATGGATTTGCGAAAGTTCTTCCCCTCGAATGGCAGAATGACTAACAAATCCACATCAGAGTGCGCGTCTGCCGTGCCCCTGGCGTGGGAGCCAAATAGAATCACCCGCTGAGGATGAAATCCACTTGCGATTTGCTCCCCCAAGTCTTGAATTTCTCGTATGCTAACCATGTTTCTAATATACTGTGAAAACATGACAACCACCAGCATGCCATTATGGCCTCATAAAACGAAACTGCTCCCTCTGATACTGGAGATATGCCAGTTATAGGCCGTATAGGTGTATAATTATCCAATAATATCAATCTGCGCAAACTGCGCAAACTCTGCCGTTCAGGCATAGTTTTAACGGTCTTGCCGGATTTTCCAAAGATTCGCGTTGTAACAGGCCGACCAATACCCTCAGACAGGTATTCTGCGCCGATTGTTCTTGCGCGGCATGCCGGTAAGTAGCTCCATGTTAGGACGGCAGTTGAATAACCACCCCAACATGGCAGTTTTAACATCAAAATATAGTCCACGCTCTTGCCCGACCGGGGCGTTAACCCGGCATAGGCACGAAGCAGAAGTGAGGGGGGACGCCATGAGGGTTTCTATATTGACGTTATTAGCAGTTGCCGTAGCCACGGCCGGCTGCTGCCATGTGCCATGCAAAAATAACTTGCCGCCGGCCCAAATGCTGATGCATCCCGGACCAGGCGTCGATGGTCCAGGGCCGGGAGTGATGATGTATCAGCCGGGCATACCTACGCCGCAGATAGCTTCGCAAATGGCCTTTATCGGACCTGAAGGCATGTCGGTTACCTGGGACGTGATGGAGCCGGGGCAATTCGATTCCGAGCCGCTGATCTGTCCGGCCCGGTATAACTTCCCGCAAGGCGCAATTTACCAGTTGAAGATTAACAATATACCCGGCCGGCCGGGCGTGGAGCTGTATCCGACCCTGGAAGTCGGTCCAGCCATGCCGCGATCCGAGGCGTTCCTGGCGCACAATGCCATTCCCGTGCAGTTCACCGAAGAGGACTTCGACCAGGTGCTAAGCGGCAATTTCGTGACCAAGGTGATTTATCTGCCCGATCCCGAGTTCCAGGAACTGGCCGTTGCCGGAGTGGAGACCTTGGTCAGCACCCGGCTCGATCCGGGCGTGGACCCGATTGTCGAGGCCGATCGCCGCGGTGCGATTTTAGCGATTGTCCGCATAGGCAACAAAGACTTGCAGCTTCCCGCCCCTGCCGAAATGCAAGAGGGCGGAGTCAGGCAAGTTGGATATTCCTGTCCGATGCCCTGCGGCACGATCCCCGGCGGTCAGATGGCCGGCGGATCGGTGCCCATGGGCATGGCCGTGGGCGGGCCTAACACCATGCCCAACAGCAATTACATTTCCGGGGTGACCATGCCGCAGTACGGGATGCCGATGTGCGGCACGCCGATAGGCTTGCCCGGCCCGCCGCACGTGCCGCTGGGAGTGCCTGCCGGATTGCGAAAGAATACCATTGTCAATCACACCCGCGAGCACCTGCCCGGCCCGACCGAGGCGGTCCGCATCGACGTGAAACAACAGCCCGGATTGAGTTATCCCAAGCCGGTCAACCATGTGCGAATTGTGGAACGGGACGAAACGCCATGCGGATTGTTCTGTCCGTCCGCCTGCGACCGTCATGAAATGATTAGCGACCCTTGTGTTGAAGGCCAGGCATGCCCGGTCGGCGACGGTAATTCGGGTGCTTATACGAGCCAAGGCCCGGAAAACTGCTCCGCATATTGATAAACCGATAACAGCTTATCCCAAACCCGGATTTCGCACCGGATTGCATTTGCGTGGCAGTTGAACTGCAACGCCGAGAGTCGAGTCATCGAAGGGCGGGAGTACGACTCCCGCCCAGACATTTTTTTCATTCAAATATTTTCTTTCAAAATTGCAGCTATAACGGTCCAGCTTTTAATATCTGAACCCCGAACATGGCCCCTTTTCCATGCAACGAGTTGCCGGCATAGTCGCCCTGACGTTATTTGGGACCTTGGGTCTGGCCGCCATGTCGCGTGCCCAGCAACCCCCGGTCCATTACTGGCATCAAGGCGTCATGCCGCCGGGAGCGATTGGGAGTAGGCAACTTATGCGTGGAGGGCCATTGCCGGGGTTTTTCCAACCGGTCGAGATCAAGGCCCCTTCCGGGGCCTTGATTTCACTGGCCGCCGCCGGCCAATTCGACGAGTCCGGGCAGGGTTCGCGTAAAGTCGGACTGCTCATCGGCTCCGTATATCGGCTTCGAGTGTCCGGCATCCGTCTGGCTGCCGGTTTGGAGGTCTTTCCCACCGTCGAAATCATCGACCGCACTTACGCGCCGATAGGCATGGAACTGCGATTTCCCATTCCCATCGAACTCAACCAGGATGATCTTCGACTGGCTTTGGAAGGAAAGTTCGTCACCCGGGTGATCTACCTGGAAAATCCGCGCGATGCCCTGCCGGTGCGCGAAAATCCGCAGGAACAGGAATGGTTTGATGTCAAACCCGGGCAGGATCCCTTGGCCGTTGCCGATGCCCTGGGCCGGCCGGTGGCCATTTTACGCATGGGCGGCCGATTGCCGGAGACGTCGCAGTCGCCCGATCCGAGCGCGAATAATCCGGAAGTCAAAATTTTACCTCCGCCATCGTCTCATGGCGATGCCGTGCCCACGGCCGCTATAAGCGCATACACAATCGATGAGTCGGAAATGCAACAAAGCCCGCCTTTGCCGCTGGCTGCATATCCACCCTGGGCGCCCCCGGGCATTCGCCAGCCTTGGCCCGAAGATGAATACCTCCGCGACGGCGGCGACTGCGGCGTGCCGGTCGGTGCGTCGGGCGGGCCTGCCGGCCTGCAAATGGAAGATACCGTGGCGGTTTACGACACCCTCGACGGCCGAACGCTCGTCACTCCCAGCAACGACGTCTATATTTACAGTCCGCGCTTCACCGCAGTGCGCCAGGTCGTGGGCCTTGTGCTGAATGAGCAGAGAGATAGGCTTTCGAACGTTTCGCTCAACACGTCGTTGGCCACGCCAACCGTGATCCAAAAGATCGGCGCTACTAAACAACAAGTGCAGCTCGAGGATGAAATCAGCGCGCGGCCCGCGCATGCCTTCCGCATGAAACAGGGCGACGGGGCATTGTCGAGCGAGATCGGTCCCCGCGGTTTCCAAAACGCCTTTAAACCGTACGAAAATATCTCGGTCGTTCGCAATGGCACATATGTCAATTCCGAAGGCATGATGTTGGCACGCGGGCACCAGGCGGCCGTTGCCTGGTCGCACGAACAAGCAGTGCAGGTGATCCTCGATCTTAGAGGCGCGATGGCCGCCGTAAAAGACGAGCAGGTGGGGACGGTGTTTACCGCGGAGGTGCCGCCCGGCAATCCCAAACTGCGGATCATCAAGCTGGCCTCCACGCCTTATGCCCTGCCCGGCGAAGAAGTATGGTTTACGCTCCGCTTCGACAACGTCGGCAACCAGACCATTGGCAACGTGACGATCATCGACAGCCTCAGCACCCGCCTGGAATATGTCGAAGGCAGCGCCCAGTGCAGCCGCGAGTCGAAATTCTCGACCCAGCCCAACGAAGGCGAATCGCTGATTGTCACGTGCGAACTCGCCAAGCCGCTGGAAGTGGGCAAAGGCGGCGTGATCCGCTTCTGCTGCCGCGTGCGATAGAGTAACTCTGTGTGCCACTGCTTACTTGCAAGCAGTACCGGTAAAAGTGCCATATTCTTCTTGTATCCCTTGTTCCCAGGCTCTGCCTGGGAACATCCTGACGCCGCCTATTGCCATCGTCACTTCTTCGGTGGATAATTATATTCCAATCCCGTTTCAAGGAGTAATTGCAATGCTTTCCGACACCCAACCCGACGCTGAACGAGTACAGGTGGAATTGATGCGGCAGGCGAGCGTGGCTGATCGTGTTGCCATTACACGTTTCTTGACTAACCTGGCGATACGCATGTCACGCCAGGCGATTGCCGAGGCTCATCCCGAATTTAGTCCCCGCGAAGTGGCCTTGTATTGGGTGGAATTACACTACGGAAAACAACTGGCCGACGAATTAAGGGAATATATAAAATGCAATCCGACCCGCTTTCCGGAGAAGGATTTTCCGCGCTGCGACCCGTTGTAGCGGAACTGGAGCGATTAGGCGTCCGGTATTACATCGGCGGATCGGTCGCCGGTTCGTCCTACGGCTACTCCAGAATGACGCAGGACGTGGACGTTGTAGCGGAATTGCGGATGGAACATGTCAAGCCTCTGGTGGAAGCACTTCAACAAGAATATTATGTCAATGCTGGTACCGTGGCCGATGCGGTTGCCCGTCGCTCCTGTTTTAATTTGATACATAATAAAACATTTTACAAAGTAGACATATTCGCCTCCCAAAATCGCGATTACAACCGTGCGGCATTTCAACGCATACGCAAAAAACCGTTGGTAAATGAGGATCCAACCACTGAATTCTTCGTTGCCTCGGCGGAGGACGTTATTTTAAGCAAGTTGGAATGGTATCGGTTGGGAGATGAAGCCTCCGACCGGCAATGGACCGATATCTTGAAAATACTCGAGGTGCAAAAAAATCGCTTTGATCGAGACTACATGCAAAAATGGGCGGAGGAATTAGGCATTGCCGATATTCTGGCCAAGGCCTGGAACGAGATAAATAACATTCAATAGAAATTCTCCATTTACCATCTACCATGAACCACAACTGGCTTGCCGACCGCACACGATTATTCGACGCTTCGGGAATCCGCAAGGTTTTCGACCTGGGGGCGAAGCTGGAAAATCCCATCAACCTTTCCATCGGGCAGCCTGATTTCGAGCCGCCGCAAGAAGTTCGCCGGGCGGCTATTGAGGCCATCGAGAGCCGCAAGAACGGCTATACATCGACGCAAGGCATTCCGCAACTTCGGGAAAAATTGCACGCCCGCGTTAAGCGGGAATATGGACACGCCGACCGTGATTTGTTTATTACTTCGGGCACCAGCGGCGGGCTTATGCTGGCGCTCCTGGTGCTTGTCAATCCGTGCGACGAGGTCATTATTTTCGATCCGTATTTCGCCATGTACGAGGCCTTGGTTAAAGTGGCGGGCGGGAAGGTCGTGGCGGTCGACACCTATCCGGATTTCAAGATCGATCTGAATCGCCTGTCCGACGCGATTACGCCGCGGACAAAAATGATTATATTCAACAGCCCCGCCAATCCGACCGGGGCCGTGGCCGATGCCGAAACAGTTGAAGGCCTGGCCCAACTGGCAGCCGAGCGAAATGTTGTTCTTTTAAGCGATGAAATCTACCGGGCGTTTTGCTATGATCGGACGTTCGTTTCTCCGGCCAGGTTCAATGCCCAGACGCTGGTGATCGACGGATTCAGCAAGACCTACGGCATGCCCGGCTGGCGATTGGGTTTCGCCCACGGCCCCTCGGCCGTGATCCAGGAGATGACAAAGCTACAGCAGTTCAGTTTCGTGTGCGCCCCGCATCCGTTTCAATGGGCCGGGGCAGCGGCGTTGGACGTGGACATGAGCCATGAGATAGCGATATATCGGCGCAAGCGCGACATGATCGTGGCCGGACTGTCGCGTGATTACGAACTAGTCACCCCCGGCGGCGCGTTTTACGCCTTCCCAAAGCTCCCCTGGGGCACAGGCATGGAGTTCGTCGGCCGGGCCATCGAAGAATATCAACTTCTCATCATCCCCGGCAGCGTCTTCTCCCGCCGCGACACCCATTTTAGAATTTCCTACGCGGTGCCGGATGAAGTGATTGAGCACGGCATTGAGGCGTTAAAGAAATTAACTAAGCAATAGGCTGCAGGTTCGGCAAACTGACTATCGACGTTAATTTTTCCGCGCGAAATTGCCCGCAACAACTTTGAAATGTTGCCGATCAGTCTTAGCCATGCCACGATGGTCGAGGGATTGGCGCTCCATCATCACGATCCCTTCGATCGGCTCTTGATCGCTCAGGCCATGATGGAAGACCTTCAATTGGTGAGTAGTGCCGGTATTTTCGATATGTACGGCGTATCAAGGTTGTGGTAACCAATTAAACCTGTATGGATAATACACTGTTTTTTTATCTCCTGTAATCGGTAAGAAAGCTTATCACAAAAATGATTCCAAGAATAACAACAACAATATAGAAAATATGTTTTAAGTCGCTCTTTGTGCTTATTAAAGTTAAACCACCCAGCGCAAAGGCAATTAACGATGAGGCAAAAATTTCCGCCGGGTCCTTAAAATCGTACAAATATCTCGATAACCCGAACACAAGTGCAACCATTGACGTGGCGAGGAGCAATCGAAGCAGACTGAATTGAATCTTTTTCGGTCGATTGCTGTCCTGTTTGGATGGAGGGGGATACTTTGCCTGTAAATATCCACCAAAACCGAATAGAGTAGCAAAAAATGCAATCAGAAAGGTATTTAAAATCAAAGAAGAACTATTGGCAAAGGCAAAAACGAATGCAATAGCACCGCCAATTATCGCATAAGATAATGTGTAAGAAATTAGTTTCACCGAACGGCAGCCCATTAGATATTATCATTTCTTGGTCGAATGGCATCGAATACAACCAGAATAACCATTCTTGTCTGGATACGAAAGCATGTCAAGCAGCGTGTCATGGCCACGATAGCGTGGCCATGCTTGGGTTTCACAATTCATACATGCCCATGATAAGGTTGGGCATGGTCACCGGGTTGCATGTCAGCCGGCGGCGCCCAAAAAACAAGCCGCGGAGACGGTCTTCGCGGCTTTAGGGAGGGGAATAGGATATTTTTTACGCCGATTTGGCTTCCGGGCGGAGCGGCAGGGCGGGTTGGCGGCCGTGGACGATTTCTTCGTTTATTAGATATTGCGCGCCGGCGGGCTGGTCGGGCAACTCGTACATGATTTCGAGCATTATCTCTTCCACGATCGAGCGCAGTGCCCGGGCCCCGGTGTCTTTTTCCATGGCACGCTGGGCAATGGCCTTTAGCGCGGATTCGGTGAAACCAAGTTCCGCGTTTTCCATGGTAAACAGGGCTTGGAATTGCTTGACCAGTGCGTTCTTGGGCTCGGTCAGCACGCGGATCATGGAATCCAGGTCCAGAGGTCTGAGGGCCGAGACCACGGGCAGCCGGCCGATCAACTCGGGAATCATGCCGTATTCGAGGATATCGTCGGAAGTGACTTGCTGGAGCAGGTCGCCCAGTTCCATTTGATCGCGGCTTACGCCCTCTTGCGTGAAACCGATGGTGCGTTTTCCCATCCGCCGGGCGATTATGTCTTCCAGACCCACGAAGGTGCCGCCGCAGATGAAGAGGATGTTCGAGGTGTCCATCTGGATGTATTGTTGTTCGGGATGCTTGCGCCCGCCTTGGGGAGGCACGTTGGCCACGGTGCCTTCGAGCATCTTTAAGAGGGCCTGCTGCACGCCTTCGCCCGACACGTCGCGAGTGATGGAGATGTTCTGGCTGGTCTTGCCGATTTTGTCGATCTCGTCGATGTAAAGCACG
>JBEKSO010000269.1:0-6214 GCA_049516935.1 Thermoguttaceae bacterium | reverse complement strand
CAAGTACGCATGTTGCGGATATTGCAAGACGGGTGGATGGAGCGCGTGGGGGGCGAACAGCCGATCCACGTAGACGTGCGGATTGTGGCGGCAACGCACCGGGATTTGGCCGCCATGGTGGCCGACGGGCGGTTCCGCGAGGACTTGTGGTACCGGATCGCGGTGTTTCCCATAGTCCTGCCGACGCTGCGCGAGCGGCGCGAGGACATTGGCCGGCTGGCCGCGCATTTCGCCCGCCGCGCGGCCACCCGATTCGGCTTGGCCCCGGTTTTGCCCGCCCCGCAAGACTTGGAATTATTATCGTCATATTCCTGGCCGGGAAACGTCCGCGAACTGGCGGCGGTAATCGATCGGGCGGCGATTCTGGGCGAAGGCAGGACATTGGAGGTGGCCAAGGCCCTGGGCGTAGGCGCGGAACGGTCGATACCGGCCGCAGATGCCCGGAAAACAAAATCCCAGTCCCCTGCCCTGCCCGCCGGCATCGAGCCGCTAAATGCAACCGTGCGGGGGCATATCGAAAAGGCCCTGACGCTGTGCAAGGGGCGCATCGAAGGGCCCCACGGCGCCGCCGTGTTGCTGGAGATCAATCCTCATACGCTGCGGGCCAAGATGCGCAAACTGGGCATCGATTGGAAACAATTTCGAGAGACACGGAAATGAAATTTGGACGAGGACTTTCGCATATCACCTTAAATGAGTATGCTAATTAAAGGAAATTTATAATAAGGAGAGCGGATATGAGTAAAAATGAAATCCTCGCCCTATTAGGGGATTACAAAAATAAATCCACGGAAAAATACGGCATTCTTGCCTTAGGACTGTTCGGCTCAGCCGCGCGCGATGAAGAGCGGGACGACAGTGACGTGGACGTCGTCGTGAAGATGAAAAAACCCGACCTGTTTTTCATGGTACACATTAAAGACGAATTGGAAAGGATCCTTAGATCCCAGGTTGACATCATCGCTTACGGGGCTTCGATGAATCCGTATTTGAAGAATCGAATCGATAAAGAGGCTTGTTATGTATGATAAAACGTTGTTAAAGGAAAAATTAATACAGATATTAGAGGCTTTGTTAAAAATTCAGAGGCGTTTTTCACAAATTAAAACTCCCGCCGATTTCATGCGGGACAATCGTGGCGAAGACATGCTGGACGCCATTGCCATGATGCTGATTGCAGTCGGAGATAATTTTAAAAAAATCGACAAGGAAACCGGCGGAACTCTTCTCGTTCGATATCCGCAAATCGACTGGCAAGGAGTAAAAGGGATCAGAGATATCCTTGCCCATCATTATTTCAACATTAATCCCGAGGTCATATTCAACATCTGTAGCGACAGGTTGCCTGCATTAATCGAGAATGTTCGGGAAATGCTGAATGAGGCGGACGATTAAAAAACATTTACTTTTCTTTTCCAATTCTTATCTGCCTGCTCTTTTTTCGCAATTTTCGCTGATTAACTTTCAATAATATCTGGCTGTCTGACCAGCATTCCTAATTCTTTAATCTTATCCAACTTACAATTCCAGGCATTTTGGCCGTATATAATCCAATAGAAAGACAGTTACGGAACAATGCTAGTTTCCGAGTGGTTTGAGCGGGTCCACTGGTTGAAAATCGCTCTTGGTTTCAACGGAGGACTTACAATGTCTACCTTACAGAAAGAAGGTAATAACCTTCATGGCAGTTCGCCCGACGTGCTCGAGGGCGAGAGGAGGACCGAGCACGAAAGGTGGGCGCGTGGTTTTGAGCCGTGGTCGCCCGAATATGAAAGGCGGGTGTCCATGGAAGTTGTTACCAGCGGTTCGATGATCGAAGCGACGGCAGGCTTCGCAGCGATCGTGCTGGGCATCCTCAGCCTGGCGAACATATTGCCCATGTATCTGGTTCCGATAGCGACTTTGGTCATTGGCATAGGATTATTGTTTGAAGGCGGGGCCGTGGCGTTTCGGTATTGGAGACTGCCGGCCGAAATCAGCGCCGGGCGATGGGCGTCGATGGAGTTGGCGGGCGGCATGATCGCCGAATTCATTGCCGGGATTACCGGAGTGGTTCTGGGCATCCTGGCGATTCTGGGCTTTATTCCGCTGATCCTGGCGACCGTTTCCGTCCTGGTATTCGGCGGCGCGCTAGTCTTGGGCAGCGGATTGACTTCCCGTCTGGAGAGCCTGGAATACGGGATCGAGGTCGAGGGATCGAAGCGGACGTTCTACCGCCGCAGTTTGTTGGGTAGATTTGCCGCGGTAAGCGTGCAAATCGTGTTCGGCTTCGTAGCCATCGTGCTGGGGATTCTTGCCTTGTTAGGCATCCACACCCTGACATTGACGGCGGTTGCGTTTTTGGTGTTGGGCTTTTCCGCCCTGTTAAGCGGCAGTGCCATAAGCAACAGAATCATGCACCTGTTGCGACGCTGCTAATGCGGTGAAGTGAAGAGCGACGATTGAAGAGCGATGAATACCTGAAGAATCGCTAATCATTCGCCGCTCTTTGCGTATCGCCATGTTTTTATGGCGTTACGGACGGGCGGCCGATGCTGTAGTAAGTAAAACCGGCCTCGCGCATGCGCTGGGGATTGTAGATATTGCGGCCGTCGAAAATAACTTTTTGGCGCATGAGCTTGCCCATTTCCTCGAAGTCGGGATGCACGAACTGCTTCCATTCGGTCATGATCGCCAAGGCATCGGCGCCGATCAAGGCGTCGTCGCGGCGGTCGCAGTACACCAATTTTTCGCCGTACGCCTGGCGGACGTTATCCATAGCCACGGGATCGTGGACGCGGAGTTTTGCCCCGTGTTCGAGCAGCCGGTCGATCAGCGCCAGGGCCGGGGCCTCGCGGATGTCGTCGGTGCCTGGTTTGAAGGCCAGCCCCCAAACGGCAATCGCCTTATTCCCCAATTTGCCCTGGAAGTGGCGTTCGATCTTATTGACGAGCAGTTTTTTTTGCGCTTGGTTCACGCGGTGGACCGCCTCGAGGACGTGGGGATCCACGCCCAGTTGCCGGGCGATGGCAGTCAAGGCGAGCACGTCTTTGGGAAAGCAACTTCCGCCGAAGCCCACGCCTGGAAAGAGAAATGCAAAGCCGATGCGGTTGTCAAAACCCATTCCGCGGCGGACCTCGTTTATATCGGCCCCCAACAGCTCGCAAATGTTGGCCATCTCGTTGATAAAGCTGATCTTCGTGGCCAGCAGCGCGTTGGCGGCGTACTTGGTCATTTCCGCGCTTTCGGGCGACATGACGAGGAGCGGTTTTTCAGTGCGCAGATAGGGCTGGTACAGGTCCCTGAGGGTTTCGGCCACTTCGGGCCGGCGGACGCCTACGACCACGCGATCGGGTTTCATGAAATCATCGATGGCCGCCCCTTCCTTGAGAAATTCGGGATTGCTGGCTACGTCGACGTCGCGACCGGTAAGTTCTTTCAGGCGGGCGGCGATTTTCGCGTTGGTGCCCACGGGCGCAGTGCTCTTGCAGACCACGAGACAGGATTTGTCGAGGTGCGCCGCGATGCTGTCCACAACCGCCCAGAGCGCGGTCACATCGACGGAACCGTCTTCCAAGGGCGGCGTGCCCACGGCCAAGAAAACAATTTGTGCCTTAGACGCCGCTACCGCCTGATCGGCGGTGAAGTGCAGCCGTCCCGCGCTTACGTTGCGGGCGACCAGTTCGGCCAGACCCGGCTCGTAGATGGGGACGTGGCCGCGATTCAGAAGGTCGATTTTCTTCCTATCGCAATCGACGCATACAACATTATTGCCGGTCTCGGCCAAACAAGTTCCCGTGACCAGCCCGACGTACCCGGCGCCGATGACAACGATTTTCATTTTAGTAATTCCTCGAAACAGGCGGGATTGTCATTTAATGTGGGAATTTCTTGCTCAAAGGGATGCCCGTTTTGCCATCCTGATTTTCCCGTTCGGCGATAATGCTCCAAGCGGCGGATTGAAATCTCGCAAAACAGCGGATCGACGTCGGCGGTAAAGCACTGCCGATCGAGGATCTCGGCCGCCAGGAGCGTTGTGCCGGAATGGGCGAAAAGATCGATTACCGCGTCGCCGGCGTTGGAGCTGGCTCGAATGATGCGATCGATGCATTTAAGCGGTTTTTGCGCGTAGCATCCGGAGACGTTTTCTTGCATGCGGTAGAACACCTGTTGAACGTCGACCCACACGTTGCCGGCGCGGATCGTTTCGGCCTTGCCGCGCTGGAGATTTTCGGTAAGCAGGCCGCCGACGTCCTTATAATAACCGCGGAGGATTTTAGGAATGTCGGTATACTCGGCTTGAACGTTGAAAGCCGGCCGTCCCTTGACGTAGTACAGCAGTTCCTGACGGACGGCCATCCAATTATTTTGCGTGCCGTAGCCGCGCTGATTGCGCATGGTGATAAAGCTGCGGGGAGAAAACGGCTCGCCGCGCATCATGATCATGAAGTCGGCCAAGGGTTGAAAACCCTCGTTCTGATCGGCGCCCAGCCAAACATATAGCGATGCGTCGCCGGCCAATACGGCGTTTGTAGCGCGCACCCAGCTCCTGCACCAATCGATGTATTCATTGATGTCGCGGAGTTCAAAGGCCGCCAGATTATAAGGCGGATCTTGAATGGCCAGGGCCGGCCGATGACCTTGCACCAGTTCGCCCACGGCATTTAAATCCGTTGCGTCCAAGTAACCTACGGCGTGCCGCCCGAGTGGATCGCGCCAGATTTCACCCGGTTTGAGCCGGCAATGGGGCAGAAGTCGTTCTCGGATTTCGGAACCATTGTCGAGCCGGGGCAATGGATTATTTTTCATAATCACGGCACTTACTCCCGGCACAAGTGCCGGGGCTAAACGATCGCCGGAAGACATGCGAAATTTCACCGGCGGCTGTTAGCCACCGGCTATTGCGTGTGACATTTGTTTTCTGATTTCCCATAAACGATTAAACGTTCTGTCCACTCTCCGCTCTTCCCTACCCTTCTTTTTCGCCGTTTTCTTCTTTGGGAACACGTTTGACCGCCACGAGTTTGTCGTCTTCATCGAGGCTCATGATTTTCACGCCCTGGGTGTTGCGGCCGATGATGCTGACGTCGGCGGCTGGAATGCGTTGGATCTTGCCCCGGGCGGTGATCATGAACAACTCGTCCTCGTCGCGGACAGAGACGATGCCGATGGCCGGGCCGTTGCGTTCGGTGGTTTTTACGTCGCGCAGGCCCTTGCCGCCGCGGCGCTGCGTGCGGTAGCAATGAGCGGAGGTAAGTTCGCCTTCTTCGCCCTCGTGGATTTCTTCTCCCTCCGCTTCGGGCTGCTCGGTTTCGTGCTCGGCTGTGTCTTCATCCGATTCGGTTTCTTCCACAACTGTAGTGCCTTCCTCAGGCAGGTCGATTTCCAGGTTCGGCCCGAATGGCGTGCGCTTGCCGTAGCCGTTGGCGCAGGCGGTCAGGAGTGTGGCCTCGGGATCGGCCACCACCATGCCCACGACCGAGTCGCCGGAGGTGAGTTTGATGCCTTTTACGCCGCTGGAATTACGGCCCATGGGCCGGGCGTCGGACTGTTTAAAGCGGATGGCCATGCCTTTGGCCGTGGCCAGCACCAGTTCGTCTCCCGGCTTGGCCACCACCACGTCGACCAGTTCGTCACCCTCGCGGAGTTTGATGGCGATAATGCCGGTTTTCATGGGCCGGCTGTAGGCGGCCAGGGGCGTTTTTTTCACCAATCCCCGCGCTGTGGCCATCACCAGGTAGTGATCGGGCAGGTTGAAATCTTTAACCGCCCGGCAATCGGCGATCTGCTCGCCCTCGGACAAGTTGAGCAAGTTGACCACCGCCCGGCCGCGGCTGTCGCGGGCAAGCTGGGGCAGGTCGTAGACCTTGCGCCAATAGACCTTGCCCTTGTTGGTGAAGAACAAGAGATAGGCGTGCGTGCTGGCCACGAACAAATGTTGCACGGGATCTTCTTCTTCGGTTTTCGCGCCTGTAAGGCCCTTGCCGCCGCGGCGCTGGGCGCGGTAAGCCGAAACCGGAGTGCGCTTGATGTACCCGTTGCTGGTGATCGACACAACCATGTTCTCTTCTTCGATCAGATCTTCCAGGTTGATGTCGCCGATCTCCTCGCCGCTGATCTCGGTGCGGCGCGGTTCGGCGTGTTTGCGTTTTAGCTCGCGCAATTCCTCGCGGATCAGTTCGAGGATGTTATTGCGATCGGAAAGGATGCGGTTGTACTCGGCGATTTCGGCGAG
>JBEKSO010000268.1:0-6228 GCA_049516935.1 Thermoguttaceae bacterium | reverse complement strand
CGGCAAAGTCCAGTATGCCCTGCTGTAAAACGGCGAGTTGCGGATTGTTCTGGATTTCGCGATCTCGATCGGCCTGGCCCGGCTGTTTTAAAATCGGGCGGATCGTATCGTTGCCCTCGGCCAACCTGTAGCCCATGGCCGTGCCGTGCGGGGCCCGGGCGGCCTCCTCGAATATCTCCAGGAATTCCAGGGGCAGCCGTTCGCCGATGGAGTAATTCCGGAAGTCGTACATCAGTCCCTCGGCGAATGAAGGAGAGTAGTCCAGGAGATTCAGACCCCTGCGCCGGCCCAAATAGAATCCGAACAATTGCGGGAAATCCTGGCGTTGTCCGAAGGCATTGATAAGATTGAACTGGATGGTGCCTTCCCAGCCCACGTCGACCAGCCCAACCTTGCGATTGCGTCCCCAGAATCCGCATTGCGCCAGGTAGGCCTCGAGTTTCGTGGCGGCCGAACGCTGCAGCGGAGCAACCGCGCTTTGGACCCGGCCGTCGGAAAGGAATTTTACCAGGCGCGGCTCGTCGGTCCTGCGGATCGGATCGTCCAGCCCGATGCCGTACTCGGCCGCGATTGTGGCAAACGGTTCCTGGGGCAGGCCGTAAGCGATCAATACCCTGGCCAGCCCGCCGCGTTTATTTTTCAGCATGCACCGCTGCACCTCGCGCGGAGAAAGCCGCTGGACCGAAGCCAGGGCCGTCGAATGGCGGGAGAAATAAGTGTAAACCGTGCTGGGCCGCTGGGCATGCGGGATCAGACTTTGTGCGAATCGCTCGTAGATTTTCTTGAATATGAACCCTTCCCGGGCCGTGAACAATAATTGGTTTATGCCGTACTGGCCAACCTGCTCGACCAGCCGGTGCATGGCGACTGCGAAGACCGGACCGAGGAACTGGCTGCCGTAACGGAAGAAAAAGTCGTCCTGCAGAGGATGACTCCTCATCTGCTCGCACAGCGCCAGCACGTATTTACCCTTGGAAAGGTCGTTGCCGGCAGCCGCGCGGTGAAGCTTAAGCAAATGTTGCCTGCGAGTTTGTGCAGTCGGATCGGCGAAATGAATTGCACCTAAGCCGACGGACATGGCCGCCGCAAAATCGCATTCTGCGTTGTCGCCGATGTGGACGGCACGTTGCGGATCGACGTCTTCCGACTCGATCCAGTGCCTGAAAAGCCGGCCCGTGCCTTTGCACAATTTCAATTCGCTGGATACGTACAGCGGCGTGTCGCGGACCGACAGGCCGTTTGCCGACAAAAGGCCGCGGATCTGGTCGGCGGACAGGTACATGTCGGAACATAAAATAACTCGCTTATTCATCCATAAAAGCTCGCTGAATAGACCGGTCATTTCAGAATGCGGTGATAGCACCTGTCGCTCGGACTCAAGTTCCTGCCGCACGAAAGTATCGATGATCTGCTTCTTAACCTGTGCCGACACTATCGCTGCCGTGCAATCGTCGATGAGCTTTTCAGCCAACTCCGTGAATAGGCATTCGGCGTCAAAACCATCTTCCACCGCGTGACGGCGGAGTTGTGTTTCAATTTTTTTTCGTCGTGCGAGGATATCATCAGGTTTTAGCGGGATGCCTAACGTTTGCAGATATTTCGAGAGGGATGCCGCCGACTGCTCTTTGACAAGATCGGGAGGTTCAATTCGGCGTTTCAACAAGGTGTCGAATACATCGAACGAAATTACATCGAACCGATCAAGGTTATTTAAAAGAAATTCGCGAAGCACAGCCGGCGACCGGATAGACATCCGCACCTGCTTTGGCCCGCGTAACTTTTTTGTGCGGTGGAATTGCGAAAGGATTCCGCTTATGCGATGCAGTGCCGTGCGCCCTGGCGGATTTACTTCCCAAGCCGGGTGCGATATCGGTCTATCAGAGCAGCCCCATGACATCAAACTATCCCTATGTATGAAGTTATACATAGAGTTAATGTCGGCAACAAATTGGGTAAACTTTGAGGATAAAAACGAGTTTAATGGTTATAGCGGAGACGAGGATTTATGGGAAAGCTGGGTAATATACGGTGTTGTGTCCCTAGGCCAGGATTTAGCGACTAATTCTCTGAAAACGAGTGTTTTTGAGTCTCAAGTAATGAATGTCGTTAAGCCCACGGGTTGCAACCCGTGGGCTTGACTTGATTTATCATCTTCACCACGACATTGTTTTCTTGCTCTCAATAGCTCGGCCGAGGTGGGATTTGGTCAGGGTCGTTGAGCATATCCAACCTAAAAGAAGGCCGTATGTAATAATTCACCCTGATAGTTAGTCGAGACCACTAATTTTGATTGATTGTCCACCCCGATTTGTGCCGTAGAATCAAATTAGGAACGAAGTTTCGGCGATATAGAAAATTAAAAAATGGGTTGCTGCAGTAGATTTGCTTTTCCTTGGAAGCGAGGGATTTATGAAAGCTCATATATTGGCATTGATGGCGGTTATTGCTTTGACTGTTTACGGATCGCAAATGGCGCTTGCCCAATGGGGACCGTCATATGGCAGCGTAACACAAGGGATATTCGGCCCCCGCGTGATAGGCGGGCCCATTTCAGGCAACCCAACAATTGGAACATTCGGTTATCGTGCTGTGGGTGCGCCATTGGTGCAAGGCCCGGGAAACTTTACCAGCAGCGTTATTCAATTCAGTCCCTACGGGGGCTATGTGTATAACAGTCCATCGTACGGCTATCAAGTCGTAACTCCGAATCCAGCGCCTGGGCCATGGTACGAAAATAATATGATAAACTACCCCATTGCACCGGAACTTACCTACGGGTCCACTCCGGAAACGATTGTGGGGCAAGGCATTGGCCCGACGGTGCAGGGCAATCCCACAAACTTTGGGGCTCCACAGCAAAATACAAACCTTGGCGCCGTAACGGCGGGCCCGATTCCTGGCGCCGTGCAGCCTAGTGGCAATATGCAGCTTGGCGCAAATCCGGGCAACATGCAGCAGGGCGCAAATCCGGGCACTGCGCAGTCGGGTGCAAACCTTGGTACAGCAACGGCAGTCGCCGCGAACGTCACCCCGCAGCGGGCCAAATTCTATACGGCGTCGGTTTTATCCGCCCGCCGCCAGCCGTTCTCCCGTTCGCCCGAGTTGTCCGACCGTCTGACGGGGATCGCGCGTAGCAGGGGCATGCTTGTGGGCAAGGGCATCAACGTCTACGTGAGCAACGACGTGGCCCTGGTGCAGGGCACGGTCCGCACGTCCGCCGACAGCGCCGCGCTGGCAAGCGTCCTCGGTCTCGAGCCCGACGTGGAGCATATCGACAACCGCCTGTCCGTCGCAGCGGCGGGGAATTAATCCGCAAATCTTACCAGGGTGTGCCACTGCTTGGCGTAAGCCAAGCAGTGCATGGCGGTTTGAGCAAACACTGTTTCTGCGAAGCAGTGGCACAGTGTTTTGGAATATAACGTTCTATTGAGAAATGTGGATTAAAATATTTTCGCTGTCAGCCGCTGGTAGGCTTCCACGTATTTTTCCCGGGTTTTGGCCACTACTTCCTCGGGCAAGGCGGGCGGGGGGCTGTTCTTGTCCCAGGTCGTTGCCGAAAGCCAATCGCGGACGAACTGCTTGTCGAACGAGGGCTGGCCGCGGCCCGGGGCGTATTGATCGGCCGGCCAAAAGCGCGAGCTGTCGGGCGTAAGGGCCTCGTCGATCAGAATCAGTTCGTCTCCTATCAGGCCGAACTCGAATTTAGTGTCGGCGATAATTATTCCCCGTTGCAGGGCATAAGCGGCGCCGCGTTTGAAAATATCGATGCTCCGCCGCCGGAGTTCCTCGGCCAGGCCGCGGCCCGCGATCTCGATCATCCGCTCGAAGGAGATGTTTTCGTCGTGCCCGGCCGACGCCTTGGTCGAAGGAGTGAAAATTGGCTCGGGCAAACGCGCGCTTTCGGTCAGTCCGGCGGGCAAAGCGATGCCGCAAACAGTGCCGCTTTTGTGATATTCGTTCCAGCCCGATCCGGCCAGGTATCCGCGGACCACGCATTCAATGGGCACTACCTGGGTCTTGCGGCAGAGCGTGGTGCGCCCGGCCAACATGCGGCGGTCGATCCCCGGGGGCAGATCCATATGTTCCACGTCGGTGGTTATGAGGTGGTTGGGCACTCCAAGACGATCGAACCAAAATGCGGAAATCTGCGTCAGCACCCGCCCCTTGTCGGGGATGCCGGTGGGGAGCACCCAGTCGAATGCGCTCAGCCGGTCGGTGCTTACAAGCAAGAGCCGGTCGCCAAGATCATAAACGTCGCGGACCTTGCCGCGTCGAACGGGCAGGCCGGGAATAGATGTTTCGCGAATGACGGTAGTGGTCATAGTGGTTGGTGGTTAGTGGTCAGTGGTTAGTTATGGGCATTTGCCTGAAAAATATACCTGCAAACATGGTTTTTGCCCAGCGGGTGCGGGCGTCTTGAGAATAACAAGCCGATTCGTTAAATTGGATAAGAAGCGTTAGCCTTTTATCAGCGAAGAAATATCGGGAATCTTATATTCATGGGCCTGATGCGATTTCATATCCAGCCGCCGGAACGCATCACCGACGAAATGGTCCAACAGGCCTATTTATCGGGGATCGACCGGGTGGCCTGGCCTGTGCGCACGACTTTTCAGGACGGCGTGCTGTCGATGCATCGATCGGTTTCCGAATCGGCGAATCTCCACTTTCCATGGCCGTTGGAGGGGGGCGGTCAAATGATCTTCAGCACGGCCAGTCTGATGGAGCAAGAGACCCCTTATCTTTTGCCCCTGGAACTCGCCCGGGGAACCGTGAGCCAACTCGCCGATCAGCTTTTCGAATGGAAATCGATTGGGCTCGTAGTCCCCGACGCCCTAAGCGAGTTGGTCTTGGAGTCTATCCGGCAGATGGCCGCGGCCGCGATGGCACAGGATGATCCGGCTGCTTCGGCAGAGTTGGCCGAAAAGGTCCTCCACACCGCCTCCCGGGGCGCCAATCAATTGGCGGCGGTGTATGTCGAACAGGCATTGGGCATTCGGCGCCGCGCCGAGGGCAAGCTGGCCAGTTTTTTGGGCGCCGATCTGGGCACGGGCAAGCTCGATAATTACACCGCCCGGCATTTTCTCTTGGCTTTCAACGCCGCCAACGTGCCGGTTCGTTGGCGCGACGTGGAAGCCGTCGAGGGCCGGTACGATTGGAGTGTCCCGGACAAACAAATCGAGTGGTGCCGCGCGAACGGATTGCTGGTAAGCGCGGGCCCGCTTTTGCCCTTCGACGCCCATGCCCTGCCCGATTGGCTCGCCCTATGGGAAGGCGACATGGACAATCTGTTGGTTTTTTTTACGGATCATATCCGCACCGTGGTCGAGCGTTATCGCGGCAAGGTCGATATGTGGCAATGCGCCGGCCAGGTGAATACGGGCGCAATTTTGTCGCTCTCGGAAGAAGATAAATTGCAATTAACGGCCTCGGCCATCGATACGGTCCGCACCCGCGATCCTCGAACGCCGGTGGTCGTGTCTTTCGATCAACCTTGGGCCGAATACACATCGCAGGGCGAAGTGGATTTCCCGCCGCTGCACTTTGCCGACGCCCTGATCCGCTCCGAGCTGGGTCTATCGGGCGTGATGCTGGAGATAAACGTAGGTTATTATCCGGGCGGGACCTTGCCGCGCAATCCGCTGGAGTTCAGCCGGCAATTGGATGCCTGGAACATTTGGGGCCTGCCGTTGTGGTTATCCATATCCGTGCCCAGCCTGTGCGATGCCGATCCCATGGCCTATCGCAACGTAAAACTCCCACCCGGCGCCTGGACCCCTGCCGCCCAACAAGCCTGGGTTGCCCGATATGTGCCTTTAATGCTGTCAAAGAACTTCGTGCAAGGCGTAATCTGGAACCAATTGCACGACAGTCGCCCGCACAATTTTCCCTACGGCGGCCTGTTCGACCTCCGCCGCCGCGCCAAGCCCGCCATGCGCAGACTGGCCGCGTTGCGAAAGGCGCTATTGAAATAAGACGGGTCGCTTGGCAGTTTTCCAACGGGCAGCATCGAGTTGGGGAACAGATCGCGATTTTTCCAAGTTCGAGGAACGCTAATTACCACTAATCTCCGCTAATAAAGGCGAGTTATTCAATTTCGGGATTACTGTGGTTGCTAACCATTTTTCAGTTTCGCAGAGGATATTTTGGTCACCAAATCGCGATTTTTCCACGTTTCGGGATGGCTTCGCCCCTTTGATTTTCATTAATCGGGTTTCCAAAGAACAC
>JBEKSO010000267.1:0-6229 GCA_049516935.1 Thermoguttaceae bacterium | reverse complement strand
CCCCCTTTTTCATCCTTCATCCTTCATCCCTCATCCTTTCTCCTTCATCCTGGAGCGCGTCGGTAGGGCAACTTGGTACGGGTGAACGGTCTGGAGCAAGGAAGGCGAGGCATTTTTCCCGGCCTTCGGATGAATGGCCTTTAATCTGTGCACCGCAGAGAAAGCAGCGGAAGCGGCGTTTCTGGCATCGTTGGATGAGGGCCTGCAAGACTTCGCCGTTGGGAAAAATTAGTTCCACGCGTTCCTGCGGCAAGAGTTGGTGAGAGCAAAAGAAACTGACCCCTCCGCGCGAAAGATCCCCGATATAAATCGCTTCCAGGGCGTCATCTTGGAGGAGGAGGCCGCGCGTTCGGCAATAAAAACGGCGGAATTTCCGGCGATCCTGAAATAAAATGGGCAGTGCGCCTTTTACCCCCAAGAAATCTTTCTCATCCTCGGGGAGGCAAATTTTGCAGCCGATTTGCTCCCAGAGAGCTTGTATCACGTTTTTTTCATCGCACGAATCCAACATTGTACAATCTCCCGATCTAACTGAGTAGAAGACATCTGTTCTAAATACTGGAGCGATTGAGCCAGAGTGAATGCCCTACGGTAAGGCCGATTTCCCGTGAGGGCTTCAAAAACATCGGCCACGGCGCAAAGTTTGGCCCAAGGATGAATCTCGTCGCCCGAGAGACCCACCGGATACCCGTTGCCGTCGATCCATTCATGATGTTGATAGACCATCATCAATTGATCGCGGCTCAAGCTGTTTTTGGGAACCAGATCGACATATCCCTTTTGGGGATGTAATTGTATGATTTGCTTTTCTTCGGCATTGAGGGGGCCGGGGTAGGCCAGGATAGACGCGGGTATAAAGCGTTGTCCCAGATCGTGCATCATGGCGCCGATGGCAATGGACGATTGCTCTTCCGGGGAATATCGCATTTCCTTGGCTAAGACGGCCGAATAGGCCACCACATTCAAGACATGGGTCAAGGCGTTGGAATCGTGCCGGAAGAGCGCAAACAGGTCTTTGGGCAACACTGTTTCAATGCGCAGCAACTGGGAGATGCGCTGCCCGAAGCGCTGGGATTCCTCGATCGCCGCATCGACCTTTATTGCCTGGTATGCCGATTGGAAACGGTCCAAGGCCGCCGTTTGGAGCACGGTGACCCGCTGCGACACGGGGATCTCTTCCCGTTCCAGAAACGCATCCAAGCCGTTGTTAAGCTCGGTCGAGAAAATTTTCCAGTCGGAATTTCGGACGTAGAAGTATCTGGTGTTGCCGTGGCCCAATTGCTTCCACTGTTCCCGGGTCAAGCAATAGTCGCCCGCCCGAAATAAGATTGGGCGTTTCTTCGATTCATCGGCGACGTAGATATTTATTCGAGAATCGGGGAGCGCGATCAGGATTGCCGCGGGCACGGCCGTATAACCGGCCAGCGCGCCGTTTTGCGATGAGGTTGCCGCGGGACATGTCATCATAGATGCACGTTTTCCACAAATCAAAGGCACTTTTAAGAAATCCTACTTTTTAATCAGCGGGATTGCCCTGATCGGGGTTGTAATCACCCGTATTTCCACAACTTTTTGGGTGGTATGGCATGAGGATGCGACGGAAAAAACGGCTAATCCGATTGCATGTGCCATATCAAGAGCAACGGTTTCGCAGCGGGCAGTCAGACAGCTCGCGGCGTCCGGCGACGGAATCGAGGCCCGATGGTCGGCGACGAACTGATCCCTGAGAAGAAAAACCTCTTCGGCATCGATCAATTTTCCTTGCCCACTTTCTATCGCCCCCTGCCCATTCTTCACTCTTCACACTCCACACTCCACTCTCCATCGCCCACTTTCCCTCATCCCTAGCCCCTAATCCCCAATCCCTATAGTGACAAAGTAGCAGCGGCACCAAGGCATTCCCAGGCGGAGCCTGGGAACGAGAAATGTCGGAGCGTGGGAACGAGAAAAAAACTATCGGCAATTCCGCCCTCACCCCCTGCCCCTCTCCCAAAGGTAGAGGGGAGGTTTGGATAGGCTCCTAATCGAATTCCGCGGGCAGGTTGTGCATCTTGCGGATTTGCACGTGGGAGAGGGCATCCCAGGAGACAATGATAATGGTATATGTGCCGTCCATTTCCTTGACCGCGAAGACGCCTTGGTTTTGGAGGGAGAGTTTTTTCGAGTACAGGTCGGGCTTGTAAACTTCGCCGTTGCGGAGGATTATTTCCAGGATGGCGTCTTTGGGTTTTTCGGCCCAGAGTTGGGCGAACAATCGGGCCATGGAAGGCGCATTGGCGGTCGAGCCTGCTTGGAGCCTGGCGGCAGTGGCCGCGCTGGTCTTGATAGCTGTAGAGGATTTAGGATTCTTAAAAACGGCGGCGCTGGATTCTTCCGCGGATATTTTATCCAACGCATCCAGGGAAATATGCGAATCGGCCAGGCCGGGGACCTGGGCTGATGCCGCCTCCTGATGGACGGCCGATTTATCGGAGGATCCGTTTGAGGGGATGAGAAATTTCACCCCGCATTTCGGACATTTGGCCTCGTGTCCCTCCCGATCGTCGGAACAGCGGATTTTATGATTATTAGGGCATAGAAATTCGATCACACTGACCTCCTATTGCAAAACAGCCCGAATATGTCGAACCTCTCTTTTACAAAGAGAGTTCTTATTGTTTGCCATTTCGGCCGGATAGTGATCTAAAACTCAATTCGATGATGTATTTTGCGTTCCTAAAGGCTCTTCTCAATTCCTCCGTGTCAATTGGGAATAAAATCCAAAATCCACCCATGTGGGTGGCATAATTATTGATTGTGCGGCTGGGAAACCAGCGTTTATCGGCCCGGGATACCCAAGACCCATAAAACAGGCCCAACGAACGTTTAAACTCGAATTTTGGGAGGAGGGTATCGCCTATTTACCGTGGCCGACCTATTTTCATTGATACTACTTTATCGGGCAGGCAAATACAATCAGAATTTTGGGAAAATTTCGATGTTTTATGCCGGTTCACCCGCACAGATTCCTTGACTCTGACGCGGGGTAGAGGAAACTTTAGGAAATGGAAATTGGGGGCTGTAAGAGGTTTTGTGTCAAGCGGTGGCACGGACTTCCAGTCCGTGAAGAAACACGGCCAAGATGGCCGTGCCACTTCACCCCGACATAAAAATCCGTACTGTCCCGGAATTGGGAAACCATGGCCGCGAGTTGCCGCATGTCGATTATTATTGTTTGTCCAAGTTGCCGGAAGCGTTATGCGGTGAATGAAAAATTTGCCGGTAAAAGCGGGCACTGCCCGAATTGCAAGCACCCGATCAGGGTTCCTGCCCCGTCGGCGGAAGTAAAAGTCCGCACGCCCGAACCATTCGAGAACGGCGGGCGGAGCAGTACCGACCAGTTGGTGCTGCGGCCCATCGCCCGGGAGGAGATCAAATTCAATCCCCTGGCGGCGGCGTGCATCGCTTGCGTTGCGGTGGCGATTTTCGCCTGTGCATTGTTGGGCGGGAAAATAGGGCTGCTTAATAATCACCACGTATTCGCCGCCGCGGGATTGGCGCTGGTTTCGCCGCTTTTGGCCTGGGCCGGATACAGCTTCCTTTACGACGATGAATTGGAGCCCTATAAGAACAAATCGCTTTTCATCCGCTCGGCAATATGCGGATTGAGTTACGCCCTGCTGTGGGGCGTGTTTGCATACGTGTCGGATATTGTCTTGACCGGGGAGGTATGGAATTGGGTATTTATCGCCCCGCCGTTTTTGGCCGCCGGCACGATGGTCGCCGTAACCGCGTTCGATCTGGAATTCGGCAATGGATTTTTCCATTATTGCTTTTACCTATTGGCGATCATCTTACTGCGCTGGACCGCCGGGCTGGGCTGGATTTGGGATATAAATGTAAAATGATGAATGATGAATGATGAATAAAACCGAATGCCGCCTTTCATGCCGACGAAGAGCGCAAGAAAATGCGATTCCCACGCAGAGCGTGGGAACCAGAAAATGATGAATATTGAAATAAAAAAGTACGCGAGAGAAATTGCTTGTGATTTAGTAGACTTTTCCGTCCGCTGACATCAATCCGCTATTTCAGCCCATCGGCCTCTATCCTATACTGGATGCAAATGTTAATATAACTATTCGTAATTCAGCATTCATCATTCAGCATTCATTATTTTTTTATGCCTTCACTACACGACATTCCGGAAGTTATTGCTTTGGATTCCAGGCGTTCGATGGTGCGTATTCCGCCGGAGGTGGACGTGCCGTTGACGGCTCGGGTGAGGCAGCTTATCGACGCCGGCGATTTCCGCCGCCTCGCCCGGATCAGCCAATTGGGACTGGTGTCGCTGGTTTATCCGGCCGCGATCCACACGCGATTCGAGCACTGCCTGGGCGTGTATCGCTTGGGATTGCTGTATCTAAAGCAGCTTTCGCACGACGAGCGATTTTCCGCGGCGATCCGGCCTGAACAGGCCGAGGTATTTATCGCGGCCGCCCTGCTGCACGACCTTGGGCACTGGCCGTTTTGTCATCCGATCGAAGATATATGCCTGCCCAGCGTGCCCAGCCACGAACTTTTCGCCAACAGCTTTATATTGGAGGGCGAAATCGCCGACGTGTTGCGGCACGATTGGGACGTCAATCCGCGGGACGTGGTGGCGCTTTTGAGCGAAAAACCACGCGACGCCGCCTCGCGGATTTTGCACAGCATGATTTCCGGGCCGATCGACATCGACAAGATGGACTATCTGTTCCGCGACAGCCTGCACGCCGGGGTGCCATACGGCCGGCACTTCGATCAGCAGCGCCTGCTGGGCAGTTTGTGCTTGAACCAATCGGGCGACGGCCTGGCCATCACCGATAAGGGCAAAACCGCGGCCGAACTGATGGTTTTCGCCCGGTATGTGATGTTCAGCGAAGTGTACTGGCATCACGGGGTGCGTTCGGCCACGGCCATGCTGCAACGGGCGTTTTATATGCTGCACGGTTCGCTGGACCTCGATGCGCTGTTCCGCATGACCGAGCGGGAAATGATCGAGGAACTGCTCGAAGCCGGCGAGATATCTCCGGCCGGGGAATTGCTGGACGGACTTTTCGGTCCCACGCGGCGCTTGTACAAACGTTTGGCCCAATACAGTTTTATCGAGCATCGCGATTTTTATCAGCGCCTGGCCCGCCGGCCGTATCCGTGGCTGGTGGCCTGCGCCGAGCAATTTGCGGCGGGCGCGAGCACGGTCTTGGGCCGCGTGGTCGCCCCGCACGAAATACTGTTCGACGCCCCGCCGGTCAAAAAGGAAGTTGAATTCAACGTTGAAATCTCATTTCCAAAGGAAGGCGTGTACCGCCCACTGGGCGAAGTATCGCCGGTGATCCACACATTGGCCACGCAACAATTTGACGACTATGTAAAGCGGGTCCGCATCTTCGCCCATCCGAGGCTGATCGAAGACCTTCGCCGCTTGCCGAACCTACCGGAGTTGCTGGATCAAGCCATTACCCGCACGGAATAAGATGGTAACTCACTCATTCGCGATAAGATCTATCTTTCCAACCAGCTTGCTGAAATATCCGGGAACTTTCGCCACGAAAGTCAGCGGCTCGCCGCTTGTGGGGTGTTTGAAGGAAATAGATCGGGCATGAAGGGCAAGATGTGTGTATGATGCACCGCCTTTCCCGTATTTCTTATCGCCCACGATCGGGTGCCCGATACCGGCCAGATGCACGCGGATCTGGTTTTTTCGGCCCGTCAAGAGATCGACTTCCAGAAGGGCATAATCCTTTGTCTGGCGGAGCACTTTATAAGCGGTATGGGAAAGCTTGCCTTTGGACGTGTCGGAAGTGGAGTACACCACCTGGGCTTTGTTTTCGGCCAGGTACGTGCTAATGGTTTGGGATTTTATTTTGCACTTGCCATGAACCACGGCCAGGTACTTTTTCTCGGTCTCATTCCACCGGCCCTGCAAACGGAGCTTGGCCTGCTGGGTTTTGGCGAAGATGAGTATGCCTGAAGCTTCCCTGTCGAGACGGTGCACGATGAAAATGCGGTCTCGCGACCTGGGACGGCCCTTGCGGACATAATTCGTCAGAATAAAGTAAGCCGTGCGCGATTTTTCCCTATCGGTGCCCACAGTTAAAAGGCCCGGCGGTTTATCCACCACAAGAATATCCGGGTCTTCGTAAAGTATCACCAGTCCTTTCGCCAGCGGTCGGGTTTTGGCAGTGGAAGGTTTACGCACGGCGGATTC
>JBEKSO010000266.1:0-9987 GCA_049516935.1 Thermoguttaceae bacterium | reverse complement strand
GAGCGGCATATCAAATGCTGAATGGAAAGGCCTCGATGGAGCAGGTGCGCATCGCTTGCAAGATGAGTCCGAACGCACTTGTCGTCCTCGCCAACCGGTGCGAGGCAATGGGCTTAATGGAGGTCAACGAAGACAAGAAGCGCATCAGGATGTTCGATCTGGCTGACTTCGGCCTCGTCGGCGAAAGCGACACATAAGACTTGGGGAGCAAATCGTGAGTGATAAGAAAAAGAAGAAAGACAGCCTCGAGGTGGATTCCGACACTCTCAAGGCTGAACTGGTCGCGATCAAAGATCGCCTGAGCGCGATCGAAACGATCCAGAGCATCTCAAATGCGCCCGCCGTCAAGAAGTACGTCGAGGCGGAAAAGCTAACAGGCAAAGGCAAGGCAATTCTAAAGGAGTGCGAACAACCGCGCACGTGCAGCCATCTTCGCTCAACCTTTCAATTCAAGAGTGATCAAGCGTTGAATTATCATCTTAAGCCGCTTCTCGATGCCGACCTTCTTCGTGAGAAAGTCGAGGAGGACAAAACGGTTGCCTTCGAGTGGAGCAATCTCTTTCGTCGGCTTCCAAAATCCACCATTAAGTCGATTTTAGACGGCCCGAAATAACTGGGAGTAAGTCATGGCAAAGAAGAGAAGGGCCAAACCTAGCGAGCGTAACAAGTTGCCCGTTCCGACTCGTCTTATCGTCCTGACGGAATCAGGATACCGTTGTGCCGTTCCAACATGCCGCAACATCCTCGCGCTCGATATGCACCACATCTGGGAAGTCTCTGCGGGCGGCGGCGACGATCCATCAAATCTCATTGCACTGTGCCCAACGTGCCACGCGCTCTATCACCGGGGCACTATCAAAGCCGAATCGATTTACGTCTACAAGGCCATGCTCGTTGCCATTACGCGGGCCTTTGATCTCGAGGCAATTGATAGACTGCTCTTTCTTCAGGGCTGCACGGAGGACTTCTTGGTTGTTTCGGGTGATGGGCTGCTTCACTTCGGAAGGCTGATCGCGGCCGGGTTAGCTTCCGTCGATCAGAAGTCAAATAATAACTGGCAGATTGTGACTTACGCCGTAAATATCAGCGAAAAGGGTCGCCAATTAATTGAGGCGTGGAAGCAAGGCGATCGGACGCGGCTTCGCAAAGTAATGGGTGGTCCTGTACCCAGTGGTAGGGCGCTCCATCGATAGGATGTTTCGAGGCAAACAACCATGAGCGGCCCGGCGTGGTGGCAATGACGGAAGGGGATATGGTTGCGTGCCACTGGCTTTGCCAGTGCTATTGGAGTGAGATAGATTGTTGGGCGCGGAAAGGCGGCAAGGGCAACTACGTGAGGGCAAGCGGAGATAGATAATACGGAGTACGGAGGTGGCAAAGTGGGCAGGTCGAGACGTTGTGGAAAATGGAGTTGGAGGCTTTTTCTTGGTGCATCGCGAAACCGCAAGAGGTTAATTTGGATGCATCGCGAAACCGCAAGCGGATTGTTTGTCGGCGACAATAAATTACTGGTAGTATTAGAGCCTGAATCCTGAAATTGAAGCCGGTGTCAGTTGTATATAGGGATAGTAGCGCGCCCTTTTAGGGCTTGGGATCTTGGCGACGCCCAGTTACCCAGGGCTGCGCTGCGCTCCGCCCTGGGCTATCGTGGTTCGCCGCTTCGCGGCTACATGGAGGTGAAAAAGTGGGCCAGTCGGGGCGTTGCGGAAAATGGAATTGGGGGCTTTTTCTGCCGGCATCGCGAAACCGCAAGCGGTTTTGAATCTTTAATGTAAGAATGGCACTGGCAGAGCCAGTGGGACACATGCGGAACGTTCTGGGGCCCGAACCAGACGTTAGCACGCCCTTTCAGGGCTTTGGGTTTTGGCTGGGGACCCTCACCCAGGGCTGCGCTTCGCTCCGCCCTGGGCTGTCATGGCACGCCGCTTCGCGGCTTTCATCCCTGGGCTGTCATGGCACGCCGCTTCGCGGCTTTCATTATGCTCCGCCCTGGGCTGTCATGGCACGCCGCTTCGCGGCTTTCATTATGCTCCGCCCTGGGCTGTCATGGCACGCCGCTTCGTGGATGACGAATCCCCAATCCCGACCACGGAGCCGAACAAGAATGTCAGGCTTGCTTAAGTCTAAACTCTGAACTCTGTCTCCCTACAAGAACATCCGGTCTACTGTATAATGTTCTGATTGCCCAGTGGTTGGATGAATCCGGTTAAACTGCGATACCTGAAAGGAGAAACGATGCAAAAGCGCAAACTTGGAAAGAGCGGCTTGGAAGTCTCGGCACTTGGGCTGGGGTGCATGGGGATGAGCTTTTCTTACGGGCCGCCAAAGGACAAGCGGGAGATGACGTCGCTCTTGCACGCGGCCGTCGAGCGCGGGATCACGTTTTTTGACACGGCCGAGGTTTACGGGCCGTTTATAAACGAAGAGCTTGTGGGCGAAGCGCTGGCGCCATTGCGCGGGCAGGTGGTGATCGCCACGAAGTTCGGGTTCGACCTGAGTGGTAGTGATACGCGGCCGGGTGCGCCGGGACTGAATAGCCGGCCGGAGCACATCAAGCAGGCTGTGGAGGGCTCGCTCAAGCGGCTCAAGGTAGAAGTGATCGACCTGCTCTATCAGCACCGGGTCGACCCGGACGTGCCGATCGAAGACGTGGCGGGGACGGTGAAAGACCTGATTCGGGAAGGAAAAGTAAAGCACTTCGGCCTTTCTGAAGCAGGGGTGCAAACGATCCGCCGCGCGCACGCGGTCCAGCCGGTTACTGCGCTACAGAGCGAATACTCGCTGTGGACAAGGACCCCTGAGAAGGAAGTGATACCGGCGCTGGAGGAACTCGGAATTGGCCTGGTGCCGTACAGCCCGCTGGGCAAGGGCTTTTTGACGGGCAAGATCGACGAAAACGCGAAGTTCGAGAGCACGGACTTCCGCAGCACTCTGCCTCGCTTCACAGCGGAGGCTCTTAAGGCGAATCAGGCGCTGATCAGTCTGCTTAGCAGCATCGCCCAGCGGAAGAAGGCGACACCTGCCCAGATCGCGCTTGGATGGCTTTTGGCGCAGAGGCCGTGGATAGTTCCGATCCCGGGCACCACGAAGCTCGATCGCTTGGATGAGAACATCGGGGCAATCTCGGTCGAACTCACGCCGGACGATGTGCGTGACATCGAAAGCGCCGCGGCAAAGATTACGGTGCAAGGGGCTCGGTACCCCGAAAAGCTAGAGCGAATGACGGGTCGCTAAAGCGGGTGCTACGGCTGGTTTGTTCAGGCATGCCGTGTGGGGTAGGAAAATAGACAAGAGAAGGAAATACTGGCAAGGCACTGGCAAAGCCAGTGGGTCACATGCGAAACGTTCTGGGGCCCGAACCAGACGTTAGCGCGCCCTTTCAGGGCTTTGGGTTTTGGCTGCGGACTCTCACCCAGGACTGCGCTTCGCTCCGCCCTGGGCTGTCATGGCACGCCGCTTCGCGGCTGACGAATCCCCAATCCCGGGAGCAAGAAAAGAATATCTGCCCTACTGAACACCGAACCCTAAACCCCGAACTCTTTACCGGCTGTAGCCCAAGGATTTGATTACGCCGAGCATTTCCTCGAAGGTGATAAAGCGGCGGCGGTGGAAGAGCTTGTATTGGTCGATTGCCCGGGCCAACTCGGCGGCATCGGGGGAAAGCTCTTCGTGTGAATTGCTGAACTGGCGGCGGTCGCAGACGAGCATGTCTTCGACGGCGGCGGGTTTGCGGCGATCCACAAACATCGGGGCTGGAGGGGACAGTCCCATTTTCGCCGACCAGCGTGATCATGCCGACCAACACGCCCATGCTCCGCATGGCGCCCCGTCGGCGCCTGATGGCGCCCGCGAAAATCGGGACAGTCCCTAAAAATTGCTCTATGTTGCCTCAATAAAGTCTAGCGTGTAAAAATGGCCATGATGGCATATTCCAAGCGTGAAAAAAAGCCCACGGGTTGTAAGGCGTGGGCTTGATTAGATGTAATGATTACAACGATTTTGCAGGGTGTTATTTCAGGAGAAGGGCATTTTGCCGGCTGATCGCGAAAGCGCACGCGGTTTGTCGGCAAGGGGTGTTATTTTAGGAGAAGGGCATTTTGCCGGGTCATCGCGAAACCGCAAGCAGTTTGTTTGAAATAGAAAGCGTATGATGAGCGGTTTGCCGGCAATATGAATTACCGCAGCAGTTTTTCTTGTCCTTGAGGGCGGCGGGCCAAGTCGATGCGGTTTATCAGATCGCGGCTTGGCTGGTGTTGCGGATCGATGGCCAGGGCTTGCTGGGCGACGCTTATGGCCTCGTCTTGATGACCGGCGAGCAGTTCGGCCTCGGCTAAACGATAAAGGATTTCCGGGGTGGGTTTATCGCGGATCAAGGCCGCGGAAAGGCTTTCCACGGCGTCACCGGGCCGGCCCAAGGCGGTGTAGGCCAAGCCGGTCAAATACAGGACCTGCTGAGGTTCTTCGCCCGGGGCATAGGAATCGGCAAGAACTTGAAGGGTTTGCAGGGCCTGCTCGGGTTGATCCAACTGGCGGTATAATTCGGCGACTTCCAAGAGGATTTTGCTATCGCCCGGGGCATATCCCAATGCCCGCAGATAATCGGCAAGGGCCTGGCGGGGCTGACCGGAGGCCAGCATGGCTCTGCCGCGGACGGCCCAGGCAGAGGCCAGCTTGGGATCGAGATCCAAGGCTTGCTGGACGCTGAGGCCGGCGGCATCGGCGCGTCCGGCGGCCAAATACATTTCGGCCAGCCGAGTCCAAAACGTGGCGTCTTCGCAGCCATTGCGGGCGACCTCTTCCATTTGGGCGATGGCCTCGGTTTGCGAACCGTGCAGCCATAGAGTTTCGGCGTAATTGCGGCGGGCTTCAGGATCGGACGGGCAGACTTTAACGGCCTTTGCCAAGAGCGTCTCGGCTTGGTGCTGTTGGCCGCGCTGCATGGCCGCCACGCCTTGGCGCGACAAATTCCGGCTTTCGGCCAGGGACTTCGAGACCGGGCCGTCCCGGCCCGGCAAACGGCAGCCCGCTAGCAGCGCCAGCACGGCACATAGCATGAGCATTTGGCCGGTTTGGAGCATGGTACAGACCACGGTTAGAATAAAGGGAGAATAAGGCACACTAACAAAACAGGGCATTTGCTGCCATGCCGATTTCGGCGATTTCGGACTATTCCCCCGGATAGCCTCAATTGATACGATGAATGAGTAGAAAACATCTTAAAAGCGGCTTTTAATACAGGGTTTTCCATGCCGGCCCAATTTCAAAGACCCGACATCTCTTTCTTATATCCCGATAATTGGATGCTCGACGAAGACGACTTGTCGGGCGACCAATCGGTGACAGTTTATAGTCCTGGAGGAGGGTTTTGGTCGGTTGCAGTTCATCACGGCACGGTCGAGCCTTTGAAACTGGCGAATGCGGCCCTTGAGGCAATGCGAAAGGAATATCAAGGCCTCGAGATTCAGCAAGTGGACGAAACCGTTGCGGGCCGGAAAATGACTGGTTACGACCTGAATTTTTTCCTTTTTGATTTTACCAATACCGCCCAAATTCGCAGTTTGAAATGCAATCGAACGACTTACACCATATTTTGCCAGGCCGAAGATCGGGAATTCGAACAAATTCAACGTGTTTTTGAGGCAATGACTGTCAGCCTGCTAAACGGCCTAAAAGACCTTGGGTACTGGGATTAGGAATAATCAAGAAAGTCGGCCAACCAAGTGTAGCAAGCATGCGTAGCATCAAGTGCATAAAGTAAAAAGTTTGCTTTCTATTGACTCGCGTCATTGCCTGTATATTGTTTGTAAGGATCGTATGCAAAAAAACACCGTGAATCTTAGGTAAAGTTGCAATCACTGCAATCTGAGACTCCCTTTGGGAATAAGGCCGTTTTTTCACGGTTTAAGGGCCTGGTAGGTTGCCCGCACGGTCTATCAGGCCCTTGGTTTTTTAGCACTATGGAAGTTATGCAAAGGGGGCTGCATAAGCCCTAGAATTGCCAATTTTGGACATAATTATCGCAATTAGATTTTATATGCTATATTTCCCAGGACGCCTGTGTCATTTATTTGGCCTATATCGCCAGATAAAAAATTGGGGCATTACAAATGCGGCCCCTTGAGTAATGACATGAGAGTCCGTTATAATCTTCCTGGGCTGAGTTGATTGCCCAGCCAGCAAGTTACCCATTTTATGAGAGGTAGCATTATGGCTACAGTATCTTCTAATTCGTGCACTACGGAAATTGGCGAAACTGCCGGCGTAGTCTGGAAACAATTGTCCGAGAATGGTCCAATGGACCTTGCCAAACTTGTAAAAGCGGTGGGCGAACAACGCGACGCCGTGATGCAGGCTATTGGTTGGCTTGCCAGAGAAGACAAGCTGATTTTCGAAGACAACGGCCGCAAACGGATGATCGGGCTGCGTCCACAGTAGACCGTTGCCGATTTGCACAAACGATCAGATGGGGAGAATAGATGCAGTTAACCCTCCGGCGCCTGCCGGCGAGCAGGGTTGACGTATTGTTTGCGCCCCTAACTTCTAAGAGCTTCTAAAAATATGAAGTTAGAGATCGATATGCGTGCAACTGCTTGTTTGCAAGCGGTATTTTTTTGGCAATTCAAACGACACTGCTTGCTAGCAAGCAGTGGCACACGTCGGTTGTTAGATGCTCTAAGACAGTCTTAATAGCCCGGGTAAGCGGCCGGTTTGAGGAAGCCGGCTTTATTGATCCTTGTTTTGTTCTAGCAGCGGGTTAACAAGAGGCGGGTTTTTATCGGTATTTTGGGCATCTGTTTTTTCCGCTCCCTTTTTGTTTTTAGCAGCGGTTTGAAATTCCTCGACTTTCTTTTTCTGCTCCTCGGTCAATACGGCGGAAATCTTGTCTTTCTCCTCTTTAAGCAGTGCATCTAATTGGGCGCGGGCGGCTTCGATTTTCGTGCGGTATTCTTCTTGAATATTGTAAATTTTTTCGCGTTGCTCCGCAGTGACGACTTTAGCGTAATGAGGGGGCAAACGGCCCTTGGAAACTTTGTTTTTCTCAGTTGCTTTAGGCGGGGGATTTCCATCGGCGGCCAAGGCAGGGCTACTGGCGCACGTCAATCCGGCCGAGATCGTTGCCATGCCGGCCCAAAACAGCAATCGCAAAAGTGTCGTTCGCGTCATTATTACGGCTCCTTAAAAAAGCATCCGCATTTTGGATGGACATAAGCCACCCACATCATATTAAAATTTCAAGACAGCGGAAAGGATTCACACGGGAATGCGCATTGACTGTCCGGAATTTCCCCGATCATTCAACCCGCCCAATGCGTATAAATGTTAAGTTCGAGTTTACAGGGGTGCTTACCACCCTAAAAAAGGGTGGGGGTAGGGGAGTAATTTTTTTCTGAAGGCATCAAATCCTGCGGAAACAGAGGTCAAACGGCGAGTTAAATTGCCGCTGGCGGTTTAAAGGGTCTTGCCAAGGTCGATTTTCCATCGTAGTCTAAAAAAGACTAGTTTATTAAGTTTGATCCGGTCTCCGGCCGGATGTTTATAAAAATTCGTTAAGAAAGGGTATCGAAGCATGAAATTGTTATCTTATCGCACGGCGTCGGCAGGAATTTTATTAATTGTCGGCTTGATTTTCGGAACTCAATACGCCTGCGCAGAGCCGGTCCCGGCTGGTGAATCAGGCATTGGCGGGGAAAGACAGCCGCAGATGCAGGAAATCAACGATGCTTTGGCGCGTTTTAAGGATCGAGATCTGGACGGCACCTTGAAATTACTTGAAGCGGCAGTCAAAAAAAATCCGGATTTGCCTCCATCTTATGTGCTTCTAGCCCAGATTTACGGCCAAGCCAATATGGCACAGGGAGTTTTACAGGCCTTGGAAACAGGGATTCAAAAATATCCGGACGATCCCGAGGCATATGTTATCCTGGCTCAACTTGCATTGCATGATCGGCGCGTAACCGAGGCCGAATTACTCTTGAGCAAGGCCAGCGCGCTTTTGCCTAAGCTTGACAAGAATCCCAAGCGAAAGGAGATTTTAGCGCCCGCGATAGTCAGCGGTCTGGCCCAGGTATATCAAGCGCGCGAGGATTGGGCCACGGCAAAGAAATATTTGGATCAATGGCTGAAATTGGACCCCAAAAACGCACAGGCCCTGCAACAGCTTGCCTCCGTGCTCTTTAAGCAGAAAGACGTGGATGGCGCGCTGGCCAAGCTGAAGGAAGCCAAAGCCATCGATGCCAAGGTTTTGACGCCCGAAGCCATTCTGGCCCTGTATTATCAACAATCGGGCGAAACGGATAAGGAGAAAAAGGAGAACAAGGATAATGCCAAGAAGTGGATGGCCACGGCCTTAACCAAGGCCCCTGACGATCTGGATACCCTATTGTACGCCGCGCAATTATCGCTGGCAAACGGGCAACTTGAAGACGCACAAAACCGGGCCGTGTCGGCGTTACGAATCAACCCGTCTTCCCTGGACGCCAAAAAAATTCGCGGCGTGGTGGCCTTGTTTCAGAAAGATTACAGAGGCGCGGAAAGTAATTTCGAGTCGGCTCACCTGAAATCGCCCGACGATTTTGCGGCCAAGAATAACCTTGCCATTGCCCTGGTCGAGCAAAAAGACGAATCCAAGAAGCGGAGCGCACTTGGATATGCCGCGGACAACATGCAGCAATATCAAAAGTCGGCTAATTCGGTGGAAGCCGCTTCGACCTACGGCTGGGTCTTATACAAAACAAACAAGCTCGATGACGCGGATAAATTCTTACAGGGGGCCATTCAAGCCTCCGGCGGAAATCCACCTCAAGACACGGCCTATTACGCGGCCCGAGTCGCCAGCGAAAAGAATCGCAAAGAAGAAGCCAAAACTCTGCTGAAATACGCACTGAAAAATCCCACTCCCTTCACCATGAGGCAAGAGGCGGCGGCCTTGCTGGAAGAACTCAATAAAGAACAATAATATTTGTAAAAAGTCCGGCAGCCATCAGGGCGGCGGTTTTCCGTCGCCCTTTTTTATTGCAGGCCGGGCGTATGGGCTGAAGGACGGAAACCGACAAATGTTCGCCATTAGCCCGGATTAGCCTAGAACTTATACGATATCTAATTCAAACCTGCGAATAGAAAATGTTTGAGTTGGCAGTTAATTCAGGAAAACGGCATTTTGTAGGCTCATCGCGAAACCGCAAGCGGTTAATGGGCTTATATATTCAATATTAGAATATGTGAGAGACGGGTAGCAGACGCGCGGATTTGAACTAGAATGCGTATTACACCAGCCCGAAGCGCAAGCGAGGGATTGCAAACAATTTAGCCTCGCTTGCGCTTCTAGCTGGTGTTTGGGTAAAATGGCGAGTCGGAGGTTGTTTATCTATTCGCCTTATATTTTCTAAATTGCCGGCTTAGTTTCAACAATTTATAACGTGTAGGCAAAGTTTGCGGCTGCGTATCCCGATATCAAATACATGTCCGAAAATGCAGTAAAACCCCCAGACAACGAGGCGGAAGCCGCGCAGGCAGATCCAGCAAAGGAGAAAACCTCGCAATCGGCCGTTTCGGCCCAAACCGATATTGATAGTCAAACCGCGCCGCAACCGGTTCCCACCTCCCCCTGTCAAACCGTCAAACGCGAGTTTCCACCTTACACGCGGAGCTTGTTGCGAGTCCGCGTTCCGGTGGCGGTAACCTTGGCCGAAAAGAAACAAACGCTTGGGCGGATCCTGGAGATAGGCCCAGGTCAGATTTTGCAATTCGACAAATCCTGCGAAGAGACGCTGGACATGCAAGTCAGCAATTGCAAGATTGCCTCCGGCGAAGCAGTAAAAGTTGGCGACAAATTCGGCCTGCGCATCGTTTCCATCGTACCGCCCGAGGAACGCTTCGTGCCTGTAAGGCCGACCGGCGAAGGGCGATGAAAATCGCTTGCGATTTCGCACCACTGGCCAGTGATTGCATATCAAGCACAAAAGTGGGCAATAAATTGCCCACCCCTGC
>JBEKSO010000265.1:0-6274 GCA_049516935.1 Thermoguttaceae bacterium | reverse complement strand
GCCCGCGGGCGTCTTGGGCGATGCCGATGTGGCAGGCGGGCATGTTGGGCAGATACTTGAGCATCCAAAGGGGGAAGATCTCGGCCATCGACGCCTCGCCCCACCGGTTGTACTGAAATCGGCCATCGACGATGCAACTGCGATAGGCCGGCACCAATTCCTGCAATTCGCAGGGAATCATGTCGTCGCCGAATACGATGCCCAGCCGTTCCGGATCGATTGCGTGCTCGTGATGCCGGGCTTCGATGCAGGCCAGGTCGGCCGCCGCGAAGCCCAACTGAATGTCGCGGCTCATCACTTTGAGGCTTTTACGTTGGCGAACGTAATCCTTGGGATCGAAATCGACGACTTCGCCGCCAAAGGGCACCAGGTCGGGATCGGCAAAAGTAGCCAACTTGCGCACACCGCTGCGGCCTTCGCAGAGCGAGGCCCAAAACGCCTCCTGGCCGATGCCGATGGGGCTTACCACTCCGGCGCCGGTAATAACAATTTCCCTTTTGTGCGTCATACTTTCATGAATTACTATCGATCATGTTCTTCAATGCCATTTAAAAAACAGCTTGAAGATATCGTTTCCGGTGACATAGAGCATTAACCCGACGAGGAACGCCAAACCCAATAAGGAAAGGCCGATCTGCACTCTTTCATCGGCCGGTTTGCCGCGGATTCCTTCATAGGCCAGGAAGATCAGATGTCCGCCGTCCAGGATGGGAATCGGCAAGAGATTGAGCACGGCCAGGTTTGCGCTGAGGAATGATAAAAACAGCAGCAATGAGGCCGGGCCTTGTTGGGCCGCTTGTCCGGCAATCTTGGCAATGGCAATAGGGCCGCTTAATTCCTCCACCGGCACCTGCGTGCCCAGTTTTCTGAGGATTCGCACGACCATCGTCAAGGCTTCCCAAGTCTCATCGGCGCCCAATCCAACGGCTTGTGTAAAGGATTGAGCTTTAACAAGCAAGGCTTCAAATTCGAGAATGAAGCCCCGATCGGGATTGAACCAGCCGGCGGCGTCTTCCATGTGTAGTTCCACCGTACGGCCATCATTAAGCGTGAGTTTCACCGGACTGCGCGGATCGACCCTTTGCAGAACATAAAAAAAGCGGCGCCAGTCGGGGTTTTTGTCGTCGAATGTTATAGTAATTTTCTCTTGCACTATTTTTTCTTTGGCCTGTTCATTATCTTTTTCCTTAACCTGATCTTTTTCCGCGGGGAAAATGACCGCTTGTTTGATTATTTCGCCCGACTGGATTCCGGCCTTTTGGGCCGGACTGCCGGGGATCACCCTATCCACCCGGTTGAGCACCCGATAGGCAATGCCCAACTCCGGAATGGAAACAGGATTGTTTTCCCTTATAGGCTCCTCTAATTTAGGTTCCTCGAACCAATCGGCGTGCCGGAGCACGACCGGCACATCGATCGGCGAGCCTTCGCGCTGGACGGTCACAATAATCGCTTCGCCGGCGCGAGAACGCAACTCTTGGGGAAGTCTCATAGGATCGTCTATAGGCTTGCCATCGATTTTTATTATTTTATCGCCGACCTTGATTTTCCCATCCGCTGGAGAACCATCTTGGATCGCCGCGATATCGCCCATGGACATCACCAATCCCAGGGTGCGCATGGGCTGGGTTGGCACGGTGACATTGACGAGTTTGGAGGTTTCCATCGCATCAGGCTTGCGCCCTTCAGCGGGCACGGTGCATTCGACCGTCATTTGCAGGGGAATATCGGGATGTTCAGTCAGACAGGCCACCAGTTGTTGATAATTTTCCACCTTGACGCCATCGATCATCACGATCCGGTCGCCTGATTTCAGTGACGGCTTTGCCCGTGCGGCCGCCGAACCCGGCCAGACCGGTTCATCGCTCATCAAAGTAGTGCTATAAGGAAACCATATGCCTATCTTGGGCAAGCCGTGGGTCTGGTCGGGATGAAGCAGGAATTTCAGCGATTCTTTCACACCGGGGCGTTTAATCAGCATAGTAACGCCATTTTGAATATCGCCCACGGCGACATATTTTTGCAAATCTTGAAAACGTTGCACTTTTTCACCGGCGATTTCGATGATTTGGTCTCCGGGCCTGAACCCCACGCGCCATGCGGCATCGCCGGGGACCAGGTCGCCCACGCCGCACCGAGCCTGTTTTACGCCGATGTAATAAGCCCCCATCGCCGCGAAAAAGGCGAAGATCACGTTCATGATTACGCCGGCCGAGATGATGGCCATCCGCTTGGGCACGCTTTTGGCCAGGTAACTCCGCGGATCGTAAAGGGCGTTTTCCATGGAAGCCAAATCTAAGTCGCTTAAGGCTTCCGGAGTTTTGGTTAGGAGCTGATCTTCCGGAATTTTTGGGGAAGGTTGTTGTTGATGCAATTTTGCCTTTTCGATCTCTTCTTTCAGCCGGGCCGGATTGTCTTCCTGGCCGAGCATCTTCACATATCCGCCCAGGGGCAAAACCCCGATGCCGTACTCGGTTTCGCCGTACTTGAACTTGAAGAATTTCCACCCGCCGATATCAAAACCGAGGTAGAATTTTTCGCACTTCACTCCGCAGAGTTTGGCGACGATGAAATGTCCCAACTCGTGAACGAAAATCACAAAACCCAGGACAACGGCAACTACGAAAATGATCCAGATTAGAGACAACAATGCAATACCTCCTGGCGGGCCCATTGATCCATGCGGATGACTTGATCCAGATCGGGTTGGGGATCGAAATTATGGTTTTCTAAAATTCTTTGACAAGTGGGGACGATATCATTAAAATTCAGTCGGCCATCAAGGAATGCGGCCACGGCGGCCTCGTTTGCCCCGTTGAGGACCGCCCCGGCCGTGCCGCCGGCCTTGGCAACCTCCAGACCAAGACGCAGGGCCTCGAATCGCTCGAAATCGGGCGGTTCGAAACGCAGGTCCATGGTTCGGTTCCAATCCATTTTCGCGGCCACTCCGTCCCGGCGCTGGGGCCAGGTCAAGGCATACTGGATGGGCAGTTTCATGTCGGGCAGGCTCATCTGGGCGATCACCGAGCCGTCATTGTATTCTACCATGGAATGTACAATCGATTGGGGATGAATAATTACACCGATCTGATCGGGCATAAGATCAAAAAGCCAACGGGCCTCGATAATTTCCAGGGCCTTATTCATCAAAGTGGCCGAATCGACGGTGATTTTCGGCCCCATTGCCCAGGTGGGGTGATCCAAGGCGTCGGCCACCGAGACCCGGGCCAGTTGTTCCTGGGTATAATTTCTAAACGGGCCGCCGCTGGCGGTCAGAATCACCCGGCGGACTTCTTCCCGCCGTCCGGCCTGCAAGGCCTGGAAGACCGCGCTGTGTTCGGAATCGACGGGCAAGAGCCGGGCGTTTTTTTCACGGGCAAGTTGAGTAACCAAGGGGCCGCCGACTACCAGGCTTTCTTTATTTGCCAAGGCCACCGTCTTTCCCGCCTCCAATGCGGCCCAAGTGCCGCGCAATCCGGCACTGCCTACAATCGCCGAGACGACAATGTCGATCTGGGGATCGGCAACTATACGGGCAACTGCTTCGGGGCCGATTAATAACTCCACGCCGCCGGGCAAGCTGGACCAATCCTGGCGCTTGGCCGCCTGGGGATCGGTTACCACGATCCAACGCGGGCGGAAATTATTTGCTTGTTGCAATAATAAAGATGTATTTCCGTGCGCGGTCAAGGCCAATGTCCGAATCTTGCCTTCCGAGCCTGCAACCACTTCCAACGTGCTACGACCGATACTTCCGGTCGCGCCTAGCACAGCAATGCGGGTAGGGTGGTGGGGCATATTTTAAATAAAGAAGTTGAACGTCATTGTAGGGTGGGTGCTCGCACCCACGCATTCGTTTTTCGGGGAGAAATCGCGCGCGTGCAAGTACGCACCCTACCTCAAATAATACTTTCCGCAACAAAAACTACCTAATATCAATAAAACTAATCGATCCATTGTAAAACCAACCTCTTTCGGCAGCAACCACGATAACAACCGCTTTGATCGTGATATAACTTATTGTTGGCTCGGAAGTTGAGCTGCCAGCCCGGCTCATTGACGCACTATTTTCCCGTATCCGGCGGGATTTTTAGGTATAATTAAAAGGTCAGAGCGCTTAATACCACAGGACGGCTAAAAAACCAGCCTCCCAATCACTTTACACAGGTCCGCTTTATGGATGACCAAACACCAGAACCAAAACGACCACAACGACCGCTGCCCGATCGCAGAACCCCTCCGTTAGGTGGCAATATCGTTTGGTATTTGATTTTATTGGGCGTGGGGACGCTCTTTTTGGTCAACTACATGACCCAAGACAATCAGGTGAAAATACCTTACTCGGATCTTTGGAAACTCATCGAGCAAGGCGCGCCACAGACCAATCCCCAGGCCGCCATAAAGATCACCGGCGAGGGCACAAAAGGAAAGGAAACAGTTTACCGCTATTCGAATCTCGATAATCTGCACATCGGCCCGCAGGAAATTACAGGCACGGTCACAAAGGAGATCGTTCAACCCCAACAACAACGCACCGCACCGGAAGAGAACGTGACTTTTCACACTCCTTCGCTTGGCTTGGAGGGGGCCAATAAGGATTTAGCGAATTTGGCGAGAGAAAAAAAATTCACGGTCAATGGCGAACCGGCGCCCAGCGGCTGGCACAACCTGGTGCCGATGTTCGCATTCATGCTGCTGATAGTGGGCCTGTTTATTTTCATGATGCGGAGATTAGGAGGCACAGGATCGGCCATGGCCTTCGGGCGAAGCCGCGGAAAGCTCTACGCACAGGAGGACATCGGCATCACGTTCAACGACGTGGCCGGCATCGACGAAGCGGTGGATGAGCTCCGCGAGGTGGTCGATTTTCTCAAGACGCCGGAAAAATACCAGGTCCTGGGCGGGAGAATTCCCAAGGGCGTGCTTTTGGTCGGACCGCCGGGGACCGGCAAGACGCTGTTGGCCAAGGCCATAGCCGGCGAGGCGGGCGTGCCTTTTTTCAGCCTTTCCGGATCGGATTTCGTGGAGATGTTCGTGGGCGTGGGCGCGGCCCGGGTCCGCGACATGTTCCAGCAAGCACAGGGCAAGGCCCCTTGCATCGTATTCATCGACGAACTGGACGCCCTGGGCAAAACCCGCGGGACAAGCATCGTGGGCGGACACGACGAACGGGAGCAAACCCTCAATGCGCTGTTGGTCGAAATGGACGGTTTCAGTTCCAACAGCGGCGTGATCATCATGGCCGCCACCAACCGGCCGGAAACCCTTGATCCGGCCCTGCTGCGGCCCGGACGGTTCGACCGACACGTACTCGTGGACCGGCCCGACGTGCGCGGGCGGGAGGCCATCTTGAAGGTCCACGTCAGCAAGGTCAAGCTCGACCCCACGGTCGACCTGAAAGAAGTGGCGAAGATAACTCCCGGCCTGGTCGGAGCGGATCTGGCCAACCTGGTAAATGAAGCCGCCCTTTTAGCCGCCCGGGCCAACAAGACCACGGTAACCATGGCGGAGTTCAACGAGGGAGTCGAGCGGGTCATCGCCGGACTGGAAAAACGGCAGCGCGTGATGCACGCCGACGAAAAACAGCGCGTGGCCTATCACGAAAGCGGCCACGCCCTGGCGGCCTACAGCCTGCCCAACACCGATCCGGTGCACAAGGTATCGATAATTCCCCGGGGTTTGGGCACGCTGGGCTACACCATGAGCCGGCCGGAAGGCGACCGATTCCTACAAACTCAAAGTGAATTGGAATCGAAGATCCAAGTGCTTTTGGCCGGGACCGTGGCCGAGGAAATGATCTATAGCGACATATCGACCGGCGCGCAAAACGACCTGGAGCGGGCCACGGAAATCGCCCGCAGCATGGTTATGGATTACGGCATGAGCCCCTTGGGCCGAATCACATATCGCGAGAACCGCCGTTCGCCGTTTTTGATGGGGGCCGATGATTTCGCCCACGACCGCAGTCACAGTGAACAGACCGCGCGGGAAATCGACGAGGAAATCCGCAAGATCGTCAGCCAATCGCTGGAAAAAGTGCGGCACATGCTGGAAACCAGGCGCCGGGCGCTGGTGGCCATGGCCGAACGACTGATCGAGAAAGAAACCATCGACACGGCCGAATTGAAAGAACTTGTGGAAACGAACTCGCCCAGCCCGATGATCGTGCCTGGCACGGGCGAAACCCAAAAACGCCGCCCACCCGAAGAAAAGCCGCTGCCGGAGAGCAAGGCCAATCCGTAAATACGCGTCTGCGGCATTCGATTGTTTAATT
>JBEKSO010000264.1:0-6278 GCA_049516935.1 Thermoguttaceae bacterium | reverse complement strand
CTGTTTTAATGCCCTTGGAGTTGAAGAATTGCTTGGCTTTGGAAAGGGCCTCTTCGTCGGGCATCGTCCGGTCGCGGAAGGTTTCGAGATAGACCTTGTCGACGTGCACTTGATTTTCCAGCACGCTCCAACGGGCCGCAAGCCAATCGAGATTTTTCATTTGCTCGACTTCCTGCGCCCGGACGTATACGGCGACCTTGAAGTTCTTATAGTTTTCGGCCGCGTGCGACGGGGACAACTGGAGGGAAAGGATGAGCAAAAACGGCAAAGAATTTGTTACAAATCGTTTCATAAGAAAAAATCCCAGTAATCATTTATAGGGTATCCGGTAGAATGCAGCAGGCACACTCCGTGTGCCGCTTATAATGTTGCAGGTACGCTCCGTGTGCCGTTTTGATATTATCATCGTGCATTTCTCAGCAGCCGGACGGCACACGGAGTGCGCCTGCTACATTACAAATTGCGAATAATTACCTCTCTGCTTGTTCCGGCGGTTCGATGAAGGCCGCCAGGGCGTAGATCAGCGCGGCGTTCCAGTTGATGGCGATTTCGTTGGTGCGGTAGTCGTCTCGGATGTCATGCCAATTGGTCGCTCCCGGGTGCGAACCTCCGACCAGATATCCGGGCCAGGGATCGACCATGTTATTGCCTCCGGAGCGGCGATCGTGCGGGTGCCTGGGCGGCCTATCGCCCAGGCCGGTGACGAACGAACGGCCGTAATAGTTGCGCCCAAACAAATGATTTATTGCGTCCAGCGCGGTATCCAGAAATTCGGGTTTCGGCGACAGGCGATAAGCGGCGCAAAGGTTTAGCGTTTGCCGGGCGACCCCGCCGTTGCAACCCCAATAATATTGCGTGCCCAAAGGACGGGCATAACCGTGCTGGTCGCGGGTTTTAACGATTTCATCGGCCGTTGCCAGCAGGCTTTCGCGGACTTGGGCGAGCAGGGCTTCATCGCGGCCGGGGCGCTTGGAAAACAGATAGGTAAACAGTCCGAGATTTTTTACTTCTTCCCAATCCCAGTTGACATCGAATTTTCCTTGCACGGATTTAATGCGGGTTTCCAGATCGGCCAATACGTCGGCGTCGCCCGTGGTCTCCCAGAGTTCGGCGGCGGCCCAAAGGCGGTCGTCCGAATCCGGGGATTCATAAGGGCCCGTGTTAAAACCCTCTTGATTGGCTTTGTGATATTCCGGATTGGCTTCAAGGAACTCGTAGCTTTTTTTGGCGGCTTCAAGGCAGCGGTCGGCGTAATCGGAATTGTAAGGCCGGAAATGCCGGGCGGCCATGGCAGTCGTGGCCGTGAAATCGGCGGTTGCCGTGCTGCCCCAGGGTGCGAAATAGCGAGGCGCCGTTTCCAACTCCGGCAATATGAATTCGCCGAATTGCTTGGTGCTTACCTTGTGATATGCCGAGCCGTCCGCAGCCTGCATGGTCAAGAGCCAGTCGATTTCCCATTTTATTTCGGCCAGGAAGTCGGGCAGCTTGCCGCCGGACTCGGGAATATCGAGGCGGATTTTTTGGATTTGCGGCCCGAAATCTTCCCATGCCCGGAACATCGCGCCTACGGTTACGCCCGCATTGACCGTATATTTGTTGTAATCGCCCGCGTCGTGCCAGCCTTTAGTGCCGATCTTGTGCACGTGCTTGCCGGTGACGGCATTGAGCCAGGCGTCTTCCAGGTGACAGGCTTGGTGGCTGAAGGTGATGCCGTTGTGCGTGCCTTCTACGGCCGTGCCGCAGCGCCACAGGTACATGCCGCGCATGACGGTGTAAAACGGGCTGTTGTACACGTCGCCGGCCACGCGGAAAGGAGCGGATCTTCCCACGCCTGTAACGTCCAACTGATACCAACCGGGCTCTTTAAGCGCGGAAAAATCGGCCGTGTAGAGCTGCTCGTTGGTGTCGGCGTTTAACGCCGGGCCGGTGGTTGTGCCTTCCATGACCTTTGCGTCATCCCTGGTGCGCACTACCGCGAACCCCGAGCACTCCGCGGCAATGGATGCCTTTTTTCCCTTGGCAGGCAAGTATCCGACTGTGTTTAGCCGGATTTTGGGGGCCTCCTCGGCCGCGAATATCGCCGTAACCAGGCAGGTCGCCAGCGCGGTTATAAAATACGTTGTGATTCGCCATTTTTTCATTTTTTGTCTCCTCTTTCTTTTGTTACCGGTAATGAATGTCGCGTTCTGCCGTCAGAGCCGGGCCGTATCGGCCCGGAATTACCGGGGCGACACGCCCCGGCTCCGATTTTTAATGTGACATTATTTTCTTGACTCTCAATAAACAATTAAAGGTGCATGATTTACGTGAAAAATCAATGATTTAAATAATCAGCCTGAAATCTATAGCCTATAACGCGCCGTCGATGAATTCGCCGTGGCGCATGTACCCGGGCATGAGCTTTACTTTGAGCACCGCGCCTTGGGGCGGCAGGCGCAGGCCGAAGTCGATTTCGTCGCCGTTCCACAGTCGTTTCATTTTCCACGCGCCCGAGTCGAACTGGCCTTCTTCGACGCGGACATAGATGGCCGCTTTTTTCTCGGGATCGTGGGAAAGAAATCGCACGCGGGAGTCGAAACCCAGGACGAGCAACTCGTCGGGGGCGAACTCGCCGATCAATGCCCGGCCCGCCAGTTCATTGGCATTGGCCGGCGTGTTGGTTTGGGCCGGCGCCGCCCCGCGGCGCTGAATCTGGAAATCGACTTGCGCATCGTAACTCTCCAAGCGGATAAGGTCGCTGTTCCTGAGGTGCTCAGCCACGGCCGAGTGCAGTTTGCCGGCCGATTGCAGTTCGGCCAGCGCGGGTATGGCCGGAGTGATCAATTGGTAATTCATGGCCATGGCGGCCAATTCCGGGCGCAACTTTCGGCTGCCGTCCAATTCGTCCACGCCGAAGGGAGAGAAACCCAATGCCCCGTCGGCCAGGGCGTAAAAAAGGTATCGGGCGTTGGCCGTGCCGCCGCCGGTCTCGGGAATGAAGAGCGGATTATCCGGCCTCCGGTAATAATTGCAGTCTCTTTGGAAGGCGATAAAGTCGGAATGATATATGTCCGGGGCGATCAGGTTGATATCGGGCGTGACCGCCTTCCATATATCAAGGACGTTGAAGGTCGGGCCGCCGCTGGGATAGGTATCGCCCGGCCGTTCCAAGGTCCGCTCGCTGCGGAGCCAGGCGTTTACGTACATGGGCAGGTTATAGACCGCCTTGCCCGTCTTTGCCACCTCGTTTATGTAAGTCGCCACGGAATAGGCGGCGAAGAACTCGTCGGCGTCGGGGCCGAAGACCTGTTTCCACGTGCCCGGCTCGCGCTTTAAGGCCTTCACGAGCGCTTCAGGCACGGCCGAGGCAAACAACTGATTGGCCTCCTCCGAGTAGTCGCGGAGCGAACCGAGCGAGCCGGATTCGTTTTCCACCTGCACCATGATTACAGTCTGCTTTGTGCCGTCGAACTGTTTAAGATGCGACATCAGGGCCCGAAACGCCCGCCGATCGGCGTCGAGATTGGCCTTGCTGTGTGGCGAAAGCACGAGGATGCCTTTGCCGTTCGGGCCGATAACGCGCGGGTATTTTTCCGGATTGGTTTTGATCCATTCCGGGGTGTAATTCATCATGCCGTTTTTCCAGGTGGCGAACCACAACAGGATCAAGCGGAGTTTTCTGGAGTGTGCGCCTTCGATGATGCGGTCGAGGTCCTCGAAATTGAACCTTCCCGGCTGCGGCTCGACCGCTTGCCAATACACGGGCACTTCGACCGTGTTGACGTGCAGGGCCTCGAGCTGCGGCCAGGCTTCTTCCATGGTCGCGGCCCAGCCGCTGGAATTATGCACTTGCGCGCCAAGGGCGATAAAGGGCTTGCCGTCGACAAGGAACGTATACCGGCCGTCCTTGGCCACGAATTTCGGCATCGGCTGGGCCAGCAAACATGTAGCGGAAAAAAGATAGAAACACAAGATTAAAATGAATTTGGAGCAGGAAAGTTTACTCATGTTTTCTTCCTTTTGACATTTTCATGTTGATGTTTCAGCGGATTTGTAAGCATGTTTATTATTGCGAATTGGACATTGTAAATTGCTAATTGAACAAGGCTTTATTGTTCCGGATCCGGCAGAAAAATGCGAGTGGGTTTGTCGCGGTCGCAGCTCAATTGGCCGTCCTTGCACTGAAGTTCGCCGACCTGGATCACCGAGCGCCGACTGGAATACGGATCGTCGGGCAGTGCGTCTTTTCCGCCTTGGTGGGTGAAATAGAAAATAAAGGCGCGATCGCCGCTTACGACCACGTCGGCATGTTGGCCCTTGGACCTGTCCGTGGGACTCTGCCCGGGATCTTTAAGCAGGTTTTCTTTTTGCCGCGTCCACTTCAGGCAATCGTCCGATTTATACACGGCCAGCCCTTGCCAGACGTCGGTGATCATCCAGTAACGGTCTTTCCATTGGAAGACATTGGGCCCTTCGCCGTGCTGGTCGGTTATGGCCGGGCCTTGGTCGGTCCAATTGTAAAGGTCCGGACTATCGGCGTAGTAGACGTGACTGCCATCGCGTTCGTTTTTATACCACAGGCGCCAGGTGCCGTCGGGGAGTTGGAAAACGCAGGCGTCGATCACTCGATCGGATGCCAGTTTCAATTCCGACTCGAATTTCCATTTCAGCATATCGCTGCTGGTAAGATGAATTATACTGCGCGGGGCGTTCCAATCGCTGAAAATGCCCGGCACTATGGAAAGATACATGTGATAGACGCCCTGGTGATAAACCACCTCGGGGGCCCAATAGGTGTAATCTTCTTTGCCGTAGTCGATATCGGCCGTGCCCAGGTATTTCCAGGTGGCGCCGCCGTCAGACGATTCGGCTATTCCGATCCGCGTGCCGTGGACCCAGGACACGCCCTTGGCGTCGGGCAAATTTGCGCGGCGGTTGGTGTAGAACATGAACCACTTGTGCTCCAGGCGGTTGTAGCACAGCGTGGGATCGGCCGCCCCGTCGTAAACCGCATCGCGGAACAGGGGTTTGGCCGCCGCCTTGCCGGCTTGTTCATCCGGGGCCGGTTCGGCGGCGGAGATGAAATTGGCCAGTCCGGCCGCAAGTAGCAATAACGATAAACAAAGGGATTTCATAAGTATCCTTGAATCTAAATAAACATATTGACACATACTTCCCTATTACTCCCCGTGTATTTAGCCCCACGCGTATTTAGCCCCCCGTGAATACACGGGGGGTTAAAAGTGGGAAATAATTCGTGCGGCCCCCGGTGTATTCACCGGGGGCTAAATATTACTAATTTATTATCTGGCAGATACAGGATCCGGCAAACCGGCCGGATAATTTCCCGGATTGGTCAGTATCCCCGTGGACGCGCCGTCCAATCCTTCGGATTGGGCCTTGAGCTTGATGGATCCGGCCTGGCCCGCCTTGGAGCGGATAATCACCAGGCACAGCCCGTTGTAGGCGTTGTATTCCTTGGACTGGAACGATTCGTGGCACGTGGCGTCGCCGTTATCGACGGCCACGATCTCGCCGGGCCCTTCAATCTCGAATTTAATGCGGTTTTTCGAGCGCGGCACCAACAGCCCGTCCTTATCGACCACGGATACGGTGACAAAGGACAGATCGGCTCCATCTGCGCTCAACTCGTTGCGGTCGGGCTGCAAGGCCAGCTTTGCCGCCGGGCCGGTGGTGCGCATTACGGCCTCGGCCCAGGGCTTGCCATCCTTATAGGCCACTGCTCTCAGTTCGCCGGGCTCGTATGTTACGTCATCCCAGCGCAGGCGGTATTGATATTGCTCCTTTTTCTTCTTGCCCAGCGATTTGCCGTTTAGGAACAACTCGGCCTCGTCGCCGGAGGTATAAACGTGCACGGGCGTAACCTGGCCCACGCGATCGGGCCAGTTCCAATGCGGCAGTATGTGAACCATTGGCAGATCGGGCCGCCAGCGGGCCTGATAGATGTAAAAGCGGTCCTTCTTGAATCCGGCCAGGTCGATGATGCCGAAATATGAACTGCGGGAAGGCACCGCGATCTTGCCCAACTCTTCCAGTTCCTTGGCCATCTTTGCTTTTTCTTCCGGATCGGTGAAATTCAACAAGTTGGTGACGTCTCTATTGTAAGGAGTGGGTTCGCCCAGGTAATCGAAGCCGGTCCACACGAATTCGCCGGCAGTAAAGGGAAATTCGTCCTGGCCTTTGAATTCGGTATCGGGCGTGGTGGCCCAGGGCGGCGCGTACAGGTCGTAGGAACTCATCTGGAAATCGGCCCTGCCGCCGGCTTTGTTATTGCCCAC
>JBEKSO010000263.1:0-11659 GCA_049516935.1 Thermoguttaceae bacterium | reverse complement strand
AAGGCTTTTTTTTCGTATATGATTTATTGTACTGGACCATATCGACGCCGAGGGTTTCGACAATCGGCAAAGAGGGGCTAACGACCCCGCTGCCATACATCGGTACCGATAAGACAATAGACCAGTTTATACAACCCAACGAGCTCGATACGGGGGGTCTTCTAGAACTGTTTGATTTAGGCAATCGCATCGAGTTCGGGCGCATATATAATGATCGCGGCTGGATGATAAGTTTTTACCAATTGACCGAGGAGAGTCAATCTATCCTCGCGTACGACGTGGCCATGGTCTTTAATCAGGTGGTTTCCGGCACGAGTACGCCATATCAAGCGTTGGATGGTCGAATTAATACTTCCACTGATCCGAATGTGGGTTTGATAGCGCTGCCTGTAAACTTCACCAACGTACTGTTGCGGGACGACGTGTCATCGTGGGGCATAGAACTGGATTATATTGGCCGGTCGAATCAATTACATGATGGAGGATTTTTAGAGTGGTATATCGGTCCGCGGTATTTAGAATTCGACGATACCTTCCTGGTTAACGCCCAAGGCAGCCCTACTCTTGGCATAAGCCAATGGATCACAGAAGCGCAAAATCACATTATAGCGGGCCAATTAGGGGCGCGCTGGTTCAAAAAACTCGGCCGCTGGATGCTTTCCACAGAAGGCCGCGGTCTGGCGGGATTGAATTGCCAAAACGTCCATCAGACCGGTGATATCGGCATGGGTATTACCCCCGGCAGTATAGGTTCACTCCAACCATTTTACCTGGGCGCGACTGACATTAACCACCACGAATTTATCCGCCAATTCTCGGAGGGCGCCGAGTTGCGCCTGGACCTGCGATACCAGATTACCCGCTCGGTGACGTTCCGTGCAGGCTGGAGCGGCTTGTGGTTGAACAACGTTGCCCGAGGCTCCGAGATGGTCGATTACACGCTCGATCCCGCGCGGGGCTTTTTGGGCATCCTCCGCGATCATAACAAGGACAACGTGCTGATGAACGGCTTAGAGATCGGCATCGACATCAACCGTTAATCGCCCGCCGCGGTCATTTAAGGGGTTTCAGTTAAGTCGTATTCTTTCATGGGAGCCGGACCGTGTCGGCCTGGAAATGCCGGGGCGACACGCCCCGGCTCCGATTTATTTCCACGACATTCTTTTTCTGAGACTCGATAACGGCCGATATTTGGCCGTCAGGCTGGAGCGGATTTTCGCCGCTTGCGGCGCCGCCGGCGTCTCGCCGGCGCGGCGATTTAGCGGGGCGTGTCGTCCCCGGTTAGAAGACGCGGGTCATAAAAGAGTACTAAATACCGCAAACTAGCGCTTCTGGGTTTTTTTCTCGCGCATCTCGTTTAATTCGCTCTCCAATCGATGCCGCAAGGGACTTTCCGGACGCAATTCGTCCAGCAGGCGCTCCGCGTGAGCGAAGACTTCCTCGCTAAGCTTGGCATTACGGAACAGGCTGCGCCAATTACGTGTAATTTCTTGTTCAGTAAGCAACCCACACCTCTCCTTTTAGTTAAGACACTGGTGAACTACTTGGTAAGCGAGCTTTCCTCCACTGCCGGGTGGAGGATAGGCATGACGTTCACTCCTCGCGCCAGCATTGTCCGGGAAAGCAGCAAACAGTGCTGTGAATTGCCCAGAATAACGGGTATTACCGGCGAACCCTGGCTTGTGCCGGTGTTCAGTCCGTGCTGTTTGCAGAGATTGAGGAACAGAAGCGAGTTTTCGTGCAATCGAACCAGTCGCTGGGGTTCTTTTACCAGCAAGCGAATGGCCGCCAATGCCGCGGCCGCGTTCTGCGGTGAAATTCCGCAGGCGAAAACAAAACTGGGCATGGTGTAGCGAAGATAAGTGATTAGGGCTTTGCAGCCGGAGATATAGCCGCCGCAACTGCCAAAGGCTTTGCTCAAGGTGCCCATCCAAATATCCAGGTCTCGGCGATCGACATCGAAGTATTCGCCAACACCGCGTCCGCTGGCGCCTAGCACGCCTATCGAGTGCGCTTCATCGACCATCAGCATGGCCTGGTGCCTTTTTTTGATGTCGACGAACTTGGGCAGATCGGGGATGTCGCCGTCCATGCTGTACACGCCTTCGAGGGCCACAAGCACGCGGCGATATTCGTGGCGGAATTGGGTGAGCAAGCGGTCGGCCTCTTGCCAGTTGTTGTGGGCAAAGGGCCGGCGGCGGGCCCCGGAAAGGATCGCGCCTTGAATGATGCTGTTATGGGCCAAGGCGTCGTGAAGGACCAGATCGCCCGGTCCAAAAAGATGCCCAATGACCGATTCGTTGGTGGCATGGCCGCTGGGCAAGGCAACGGCGTCATCGGTGCCCAGGAATTCGGCAATGCTTTTTTCCAGTTCCACGTGGATTGTTTTTTGGCCCGAGACCAGGCGGCTGGCCGATACGCTGGTGCCGAAGCGGTCGATAGCCTCTTTGGCCGCGGCCGATACGGCCGGATCACCGGACATGCATATATAGTTAAAACTGGCAAAACTGATGACTTCCTTGCCGCCGATCAGCGCCCGATTGTTCGTTATCCCTTCGTGAACCGATAAAAACGGATTACCCAACTCGGAATTTTCCATCAGGTCCAGATTCTTGCGCAACCTCAGATACTCGGGAAAATGGTCGAAGCGGTAATGTGCGGGGGAGATTTCCAATTCGGCGGGGCGCGGGGTTTTTTGCCGGGGTTCGGAGCCCAGGTGCTTGATCACCGCCGCGACGACCTGCCGGGTGGTTTCCATCTCGGGCAGCACTTCCTCGGGAAAACGCCCGCCAAAACGCTCTTCCAGCGAGGCCACGATCTCCATTCGCTCCAGCGAATCCATGCCGGTTTCCACAATCGGCGAATCCAGGGTCATTCCCTGCACACGATCGCGGGCCACGCGCATGATTTCTTCCAGGACGATTTGTGTTACGCGTTTTTCGATGGGGGAGAGTTTTCCGTTTTTCGAAGCCGCCATCATAAAAGCCGGGGTAAGCGGACGTTTCGCGGATCCCCCGCCCGCGGCTTGCTCTTTTTCCGCTTCCTCGCCGCCGTCAAAGACCGAACTTATCGCTTCGCTCTTCGCATCGCCGGCCGCGCTCCAGCGGGCGACCTCGCTTAGGCTTCCGTCCAAAAACGCATTGCGGCAGGCATGACGCTGGATCTTGCCGCTGGAAGTTTTGGAAATACTGCCCGCCTTGATCAGCACGATGGCGTCCAAGGCCAATTCATGCTCGGCCGACACGGCGCGGCGGATGGCATCGAAAACCGCCTCCCAATCGCCTTGCTTGCGGCGTTCGATTTCTTGAACCACCACTAACTGCTCTTTTCCATTCACTTCTACCGTAAAGGCCGCGCCGGAATCGGGCCGCAGGCGGGGATGGCTGTGCTGGATCGTCCGCTCGATGTCCTGGGGATGATAATTCACCCCGTGGACGATGATCAGATCCTTCACGCGCCCGGTAACGAACAACTCCCCGTCCAGTAAAAATCCCAGATCGCCGGTGCGGAGGAACGGGCCTTCGCTCGTGCCTTTCAATCGGGCTTTGAAAGTGGCCTTAGTGGCCTCCTGCTGCTGCCAATAACCTTGGGCCACGCTCGAACCTTGCACCCATATTTCGCCGATTCTCCCCGGTGAACAAGCGGTCATAGTCTCCGGATCGGCAATCACGATCTTCTGGTCCGGTAAATTATGGCCGCAACCGACCATGGTTTTCACACCCTCGTCTTCCGGATCGGCATCGAGCACTTGACCGCGTGCCAGGGAGGCCGCGTCAAAGGTCCTTAGCACGGGCGGATTGTTTGCATAACCTCCGGAAACGATGAGCGTGGCCTCGGCCAGTCCAAAACACGGATAAAAGGCCGCGCGGCGAAATCCGCAAGGCTCGAATGCCGCGCAAAAGGCCTCGATCGTCTCGGCATGCACGGGCTCGGCGCCGTTAAAAGCCACTTCCCAACTGCTTAAGTCCAGTGTTTTGCGTTGTTCCAGGGTTATTTTGCGGACGCAAAGATCATAGGCGAAATTCGGCCCCCCGCTGGTCGTGCCGCCGAATCGCGAAATCGCCGAGAGCCAGCGGTACGGTTTTTGCAAAAAACTCATGGGCGACATCAAGATATTCGGCCGGCCTACGTACAAAGGCTGTAAAATGCCGCCGATAAGACCCATGTCGTGGTAACTGGGCAGCCAGAATACCCCCTTGCACGACCGGGTGTGCTCGAAGGCGTGGGCGATAAGCGCCGAGTTGTGAACCAGATTGGCATGATTCAGTACGACCCCCTTGGGCGCGCCCGTCGAGCCCGACGTGTATTGAAAAAACGCCAACGTATCGCCGTGAACGTCGGGCATGTCCCATTTTTCTTCCAGGTCCGCGGGAACCCGACAGGTGGCCAGCCAGGTCAGGCTTTTCAGGTGCGGAGTCTCGTCGATCAAGGGCATGACGCGGCTAAGCACGGCATCGGTAGTCAAGGCCACCTTGGCATCGGCGTCTTCGGCGATAGCCTGAATCCGGCCCAGGGAGCGATTTCGGCGCGGGGGATAGACGGGTACCGCGATCACCCCCCCGTATAAACACCCAAAAAAGGCGGTAATGAACTCCAACCCAGGCGGATACAAGAGCAACGCCCGCTCGCCCACTAAATCCTGGGCTTCCAGCCAAGCGCCCAATGCGCGGGCTTGACGGTCCAATTCGGCGTAAGTCAGGTGAATTTGTTCGTTCTCGCCGTCGACCAGATATGTGAATGCGATATCGTCCGACTGACATCGAGCGCGGTGGCGCAATAGTTCTACCAGGTTCGATGGTCCAAAGAACGTACCAGGCAGGTGATCCAAATGCACGGCGATTTCACTCCCACGTCCGTTTATAAAACGGTTTAATCTTAACACATTTTATTTCTTTTTCCACCAACACGCAACCGAACCCGACTTATGGGTTAAAGGTATAAAAAAAACCGGTATTTGCCTTTTTCCGGCGGACTATGGTCAATACCATAATTCTCTGGTAAGCTTACCTATAGTCTCATCGGTAAATCAGGTGTGAATAGTGTGAATAGACTGAGAGATGTCGGGAATCTTTGCCTTTTTCTTGACATCTTATTATTAGTCAGTTACATTGTCACATTTGAGGCCGAAAAACACGGGGAGTCGAAATGCCCATGATTCGCGTAGTTTGTCCTAGCTGCGGCAGCAAACTCAGTGCCAAGGATAAGCATGGGGGAAAAACCAAGCCCTGCCCCCAGTGCGGTCAACCGATTTATGTCCCCGTTCCCGAAGGGGTCGAAACCCTGCCTTCAAATGTCGAATCCCTGCCCTCAGTCCAGATCGAGGACCCGCACCCCGCCCAATTCGGACTCATCGGCAATAAACAGCGTCTGCAATCGCACGTTTTGGAGCGGCTGAACCGGCATTATCGCTATTGGATCTGCGATGCCGCGCATGTGCTGGCCACCTGGGCCAACGACGGCAAAGGCTGGCTGATTAAATCAAACACCGGAATGGTAAGCGCTTCTCGCTATCGGGAAAAAGTGCCATGCGAGGGAAATTTCGTGCTCGTGGAATTGAAAATGCAAACCCCGGCGGAAGGCATGAAATTGCAGGGAATCACCGCTTATAAACTCCCTCTGCGCTGGGCCCTGCCCGCCATTGCCGAAGGCGACGACGCCATCTGCGCAAAAATCGCCGGTTATGGCACGCTCTCGAAAGAAGTCAAAGGCGTCATCCGCCTGGCCCTGAAAGAACATTTCATGTACGAAATCTGGGAAGGGGCCACAAAAGTCCTGGAATTTCTCAACAGCCCGGATTTCCACACGCACAGCGTGGAAGATTCGTAAGCGATAAATTTTTATTTAGCCCCCGGTGAATACACCGGGGGCTTAGGTTACCTTCCCATAACAAAGATCAGGACTTATCTTGGACTTTGTCACTGTGGACATTGAACTGGCCAATCCGAGAGATGCCGGGCTGAAACCGTTGATGGTACAAGCCATGGTCGATACAGGGGCCATGACTCTTTGCATTCCCCAGCATGTAGCCGTGCAACTTGATCTACGGGAAATTGAAAAACGCGAGGTTACCACCGCGGACGAATGCTCGCATGTAGTTCCATACGTCGGTCCTGTGCAAATCCGTTTTCAGAATCGCACTTGTTTTACCGGCGCCCTAGTGCTGGGCGAATCGGTCCTTTTAGGCGCCGTTCCGATGGAAGATATGGACCTCGTGGTATCCCCTTCTCGGCGAACCGTCACGGTAAATCCACAAAGCCCCAACATTCCCTCCGCCGTGGTAAAATAAACGGAGCAAGGCACTTTTCATCACGAAAGTGCGAAATGACGAAAACGCGAAATATATGTATTAAATTATTTGCTTTCGTGATTTCGTTCTTTCGAGTTTTCGTGATAAATAATAGTGTGGGATTTTAAAAATACATCGTAAAAAAGTTGTATTTGCTCGCTTCTGTCTTTCCGGATTTCACATCCATGTATGAATTATTTACTGATCGTGCGCGAAAGGTGATGTATCTGGCAAACCAAGAGGCTATACGGTTCAATCACGAATATATCGGCACCGAACATATACTGCTCGGATTGATCAAGGAAGGCAGCGGTGTGGCGGCAAATGCGCTAAAGAACATGGGCATTGATTTACGCAAAATCCACCTGGAAGTGGAAAGACTAATCCTAAGCGGGTCAGACGCAGTAACCATGTGTAAACTGCCGCAGACGCCCCGCGCGAAAATAGTCATAGAATATTCGCTTGAGGAAGCGCGAAACTTGGGCCACAACTACGTGGGCACTGAACATCTTCTGCTGGGCCTGCTTCGTGAACAACAGGGCGTGGCCGCTAAAGTGCTAATGAACCTCGGTCTGGAATTAGAGGCGGTACGATCTGAAATTCTGAACATTCTTCATTGGAGATGATTGTTACTTAAAAGTTTTTTCAGCATCCAATCCGTATAATTTTTGCACCAAACGGTTTATGCGAGATTCTATCTCCGAATTGATTTCCTGATGCGCCACTTCGCTGCATTTTGCTAATTCCTTGTGCACGCTGTTTAGCGGATCAAAGCGTTGGAGATTCAAATACGTTAACATGCTCGGCGTGCCGAATCCTTTGCCGCCGCGCACGCTGTGGGATTGGACGATATAATTCACCGGCGAACTATTCAGCACGGCGCAAAGATAATGGGCTTCCTCGAGCGAATCGCAGGCGATCATCACGCAGGTTTCTTGGGGGATAAGCGGTTTGCGGCCCAAAATTGGATCGTCCATCGTTGTCGCCACTGCCGCATTCATACGCCGATCCATCCGCCGCCAGACCACTTTGATCGGCGCGGTTGTATAAGGGCCGACGTTGTACATCGAATAAAACGGGTGGCCCTGCTGGTATCGCCGGTAAGCCGCCCGTTTGCTTAAGCAGGGCTCGAAACGCTTCAGATACTGCCAAGTCAGCGGATACTGTTTCCGCATTAATTCCTCATCTATGCCTGTGCGCGTAATACAATCCTGGACCAGGAGGAGAAACAAACCATGCGTGTGCCACTGCTTGCCTGCAAGCAGTGAATTTCCTGTTGAAATTAGAGGCACTGCTTCTGGCGAAGCAGTGGCACAATTGTTTTTTAACAGGCCATGAGTCCGCATCGCATAGCGGGCGACATCGCCCCAGCTCAAAAGCGGGTAGAGCAGATCCGGTTCGATGACGGCTTCCATGAGTTCCACGTTGGACTTGCCTTTTTGAGGAATATTGCGGACCCGGATGCCGTTGTCGGCAGAACCCAGCAATTCCAACCAATAAACGCCGTTCGCCCCGCCCGTATTGGCCCCCAGATGTGCGGAGTAGGGACCGATCAAATCCTCCATATTTACGGAAAAACCTTGCGGCTGCAAAAACCAGGGCGATCCCGGCCTTGTGGCATCGATCGGCCGGGCGAGAAAGCGAGATGCAATTAGGTTTTGGCCGCCCTCACCCTGACCCTCTCCCAAAGGGAGAGGGCACATGCGCCACTTGAAATAAGGCACCGGATATTGCGTGGCCCGGCCTTTTTCGAGGACAATGGTGCTCGTCCAGTTGGCGGCATCGCCGAACGGTCGCAAGGCCACAAGATCGTCGACGCGTTCCACTTTGAGCCATTCACCTTCGTTTCCGAGGCGGAAGCGGCGGAATCCGTCGCCGGCCCCCTTGGTCTGAAATAGCGTTTGCGTGATGACAAAACCCAACCGGCCACCGGATTTTAAATGCCGATCGGCGACGGCATAGAGCATGAGCATGGAGAGGTCTTTTTTACCGCCGCCGTGCCGGGCCTCGCTCGCCGATAGCGAAAACAGGCCGTAATGTTCCCATAGCGGTTTGGTGGCTTCCCGATAATCGGCCGGCAGGTTATCCCAGGCAATCCAAGGCGGATTGCCCACAACGATGTCGAATTGTTCCTTATGTAATGCGGCGTGCGGGGGAATATCCAAGATCGAGTCGCCCAGATAAACCGGTATCTGCAACTGATCTGATGAATCCACCGGCGGCAGCAGGTCGTGGATGGCGATCAGATAGTTTGCCCGAGCGGTCATTACGGCCAGCGGATTTAGGTCGATGCCCGCGACATGTGAGAGAATATGCCTGCACAGTTCGGCTCTCGATGAATTCGACAGGCCGCCGGTTTGCGATGAAAGCCAAGCCGCGCGAATTCGCCCAATGGCCGTCAAGAGGAAAGTGCCCGACCCGCAGGCCGGATCCAGCAATCGCTGTTTCAATCGGCCATTATATCCCACTTGATCGAGGACGTGCCGGGTGAGCCAGTCGGGCGTGTAGTATTCGCCCAGTCGGTGGCGAAGCGCGCGGGGAAACAACTCTTGATACAAGACCTTCAATAAATCACCGCTTGAAGAAGCATCTTCCTCGGCCTGCGAAGGGGAATATTCTTGCATGGCGGCGGACAAGCATTTTAGCTCCCCGGCCAATTCGGCATCGTCGGCCCACAAGCCCACGGAGAACGGCTCTTCGGAAAAATCGATTCTCTCCAGCCGTGGAAATCGCCTTACCAACAACTGCAATAAAAGCGCATAATAAGCTTGCAGGGCGAATAAAAATACATCGGGCTGGAAGTCATCGCACTTAATGCCCAATTTACGGGCACAAGCGTGCAATGCCTTTTCCGATCGCTGCCAATCGGTTCCCAAAATCCTGCCAAAACGCAGTTTCCAACCGGCAAGTGCAGGATGACCTGCCCGGAGAATGTTCCACAGTTTGGCAACGCACCGCTTGCTTATGGCCGAGCGGGGGCCGAAATCTCGGGCAAGATTATCGGGCAAGAGCGATTTTTCTCGGCCTGGGGCTGATTTTGAAAGAGTGTTCGATTGCATCGCCGGACATTATCGTGATTATCCGCTCACCGGCAAGTGGAGGATAAGGGCGTTTGAATGTAGCAGGCACACTCCGTGTGCCGTTTTGATATTTTTCAATCGTGCGGACGGCACACGGAGTGTGCCTACTACATTAATAAAACACACGGACGGCACACGGAGTGTGCCTGCTACATAAAAAAACGTGCCGCACCCTAACTCCGTGTCAAGGTGCGGCTGCTACCGGGGGGGAGCAAGTATTTGCATCCGAGTTGTCCGCCGCGCCACACACCGCACGGCGAACTTCGGATGCAATAACCGTCAAGCTTTTTTGACGGTGTATCCTTTGTCGAAGCCCGTGCCAAAGATCATTTCCAATTGTTCCTCCGGCTTGGCCTTGGTAAGTTTTGTTTTGCAAATATTACAACACAACTCGACCTTTACGCCGGACACCATAACCGATTTGCCTGCAACCACCGGTTTGCCCATTAAGGGGCAAGCCGTTTGACGGGCCTGACCGGTCACGACCAATTGCAAATTGGCCCGAGCGGCGTATTTATCCACATTATCCTGAAACTTTTTCGCGGCCTCGGTGTTAGAGAAATACACTTTCCCATTGTGATAGTCGATCGACACAGTTTTATCGATTGGTTTTCCCGTGACCGGGCAGAGGGGTTTTAGCTCAGCCTTGGGTTTATCCGCGCCGGTTAGGGTAAAATTGAAAAGAAGAATTACAGGTATGAGCAAGCTTGCCCGACTAATATTCCGCATTTCACTTCCCTCCGGATAGTCTTCACACACGCTCCCCGCATTTGAATTATTCTCTGGCCTGGAATAATGTCAAGAATAATAGGCAAAAACCCGTTTCTACCGCGGAATAACAGTATTTTGAAAAACAAACGGACACATCGGCCGAAGAACTGACGAATGTTTAATGCCATAGTCATGATTGTATGACGAGAAAGAATCTCACACCCATTCCAGGCCGGTCTCGCGTTTGATGCGTGATTCGAATTCGCCCAGCAGACCGCCGATAACATCCCAGCGGTCGGCCCGGCGGAGTTCGATGTCGCCTTGGCGGTTAATGCGGACCACGCTTTCATCGGTGACGCCCAACTGGGCCAGTTCATTAGGGTGCGGTTCATCATCGCTGAGCACGCGGATTAGCGATTTTCCCGACATTTCGATGAATTTCATGCCCATTGTCCTCGATCCCAAAAATGCAATATTTAGCCGCGGGTGAATACATCCGGAGACTGCATAAGGTATTTCGCATTTTTAACCCCCCGTGTATTCACGGGGGGGTAAATATCAATTTCAAGATACATTTATACTAATTAGCGATGTCGGCGGAGTCAAATACCGGTCGCCGAGCGTACTGCCTCGCTTAGGGCAATCATAGTCTCTACGCCCAACTGTTCGGCCCGCAAGGAAGGTTCGAGGTTAAGCCGCTTAAGAATCGCATCCGCGCCAGGTTTATCCAGGCGGTTTCCGGCGGCCAGAAGCAACTGGGTCCGCAGGAATTTGCGGCGATGCCGGAACATGGCCCTGACAAAATCGTGAAACAAATCCCGATCTCCGATCCGGTCGCGCAAGGGCTGATCCAAGGCAATCCGCACAAAGGCGGAGTAGACCTTGGGCCTGGGCCAGAAAACCGAGGGCGGCAACTCCCGCAATATGGCCGCGCGGCACTGGCTTTGAATCCAGATGCTTAACGCGCCGTAATCCTTTGTGCCCGGCGCAGCAGTGATCCGACCAGCCAGTTCCTTTTGGATGGTGACTGTCATCGACTCGGGCGGGCGCTCCTCGGCCAATAGATTGCCCAGAATAGGCGTGGCAATGTTATAAGGCAGATTGGCGACCAGTTTGAATCGCCGACCCGGCGCCGCATTTAGATGCGCCGTAACGGCCGCAAGCACCTCCGGGTTTATGTGATTTTTGTTCTTAAGGGCATCGATTTCGAGCATGACCACGTTGCGAAACGCGTGCAGTTCCTCGCCGGCAAGTTGGGACATTCGCCGATCGGACTCCACGGTAATCACGACAGCCGCCTTGGCGGCCAAAAGCGCGGTCAAGGAGCCGGTTCCGCCGCCGATTTCCAGGACCACGTCGTCGTCGGTCAGATCGGCCGAATCGGCCAGAATTCCCAGCAGGTTCAGATCGATCAAGAAATTCTGCCCGAGCTTGGTCCGCGGACGGATGCCCGCCTCCTCGAAGCGCCGCATCAAAAAGGACAAAGTCTGCTTGGAGGTCGAATCGCCGGACATAAATAAGGATGAAGGATGAGGGATGAAGGATGAAGGATGAGGGATGAAGGATGAAGGATGAAGGATGA
>JBEKSO010000262.1:0-6298 GCA_049516935.1 Thermoguttaceae bacterium | reverse complement strand
GCCGTGGCCACGCTTACGTGGGCATGATTGCGGTCTGATTTGACATCCTACATGCCCACGACAAGCGTGGGCATGGCACCGGGCTTGGATTCAGAAGTATGTAAAGAATAATCGGGTATAATAATAAATAAGGAACGCCAACAAAACCGTCTATGCATTTAAGAAAGCCCCACCCGGCCCTTCTCCCGACCAACCTTCGGTCGGTGCCCGGCGAGGGGAGCAATTTACAAAAATCGTAACACTTTAGCGATTTGCAGTATTGAAAACACCAGCCCGAAGCGCAAGCGAGGGAATGAATGTTATTAAACCGATTTGCCCTCGCTTGCGCTTCGGGCTAGTGTAGGCCAGATTTTAAATATTTACTGCAAACGGCTAAAATATTACCAAAAATCCAGTAATAAGAATCATTATCAAAGGAAGATGCGATGTTGTTTAAGAGAAGCTTTCAATGCATTGTTCTTAGCGCGCTCTGCTTTATAGTTTTTTGTTTTGCACAAAAATGTCTTTCCGGGGAATCCGCGGCGGGAGGCGAGCCTTATGTCTGGAAAAATGTCAAGGTTGTCGCCGGCGGATTCATTCCGGGGATCGTGTTCAGCCCCGTAGAGCCCGGCCTGGCGTATTGCCGCACCGACATAGGCAGCGCCTATCGTTATGACGGCTCGATAAAAAAATGGATTCCCCTGACCGATTGGTGCGGTGTCTCGAACTTGATGGGCGCGGAGAGCATAGCAACCGATCCGGTGGATGCCAACCGGGTGTATATCGCCGCGGGCATGTATACCCGCGAGCCGGCGGCAATTATGCGATCGATGGACAAAGGCAAGACGTTTCAGGTCGTCGACGTGCCGTTTAAAATAGGCGGGAATGAAAATGGACGCGGCGTGGGCGAACGTCTGGCAATCGATCCCAACCTGAACGACATTTTGTATTTCGGCTCGCGCCTTGACGGCTTGTGGATGAGTTCGGACGCGGGATTGACATGGAACAAAGTAGAAAGTTTTCCGCTTAAAGGCAGTGGTGAACCGGCTCTTAATCCAGCGGCCGCTGCCGGACCATTCGCAGTGCGCGGGCGCAGTTTCAGCGCCGGATTGAGTTTTGTCGTTTTTGACCCCAGCACAGGCTCGCCCGGCAGCGCGACACAAACTATATATGTCGGTTCAACCATGCCCGGCGAGGCCCAACTGTATCGCAGTTCAGATGCCGGCAAAACCTGGGCGCCCGTACCGGATGGGCCTAAAGAATTTTTCCCCATCCATGCCCAGTTCGATGCCGCGGGTATTCTCTATCTGATCTATGACAGCGGAGTGGGACCAAACAACGTGAGCAACGGCGCATTCTGGAAATACAATCCGAAGGATGGAACGTGGACGGATATCACGCCCGACAAGGATCCAAAACGGGCCGCCGGAGGGTATGGCGGATTTGCGATCGACCGGCAGCATCCGGGCACGATCATGGTTGCGACTCTGAATCGCTGGTCGGACAACGGCGACAGGCTGTATCGATCGCTTGACGGCGGCGAGACATGGAAGAACATCTCTGCGAACACCAAAAGAACTGCATCGTTGTCGCCCTATTTGTACTGGGGGAAGCCCGAACCGGACTTGGGCTGGTGGATCGCGACCCTGGCCATCGATCCGTTCGATTCGAACCATGTTTGTTATGCCACAGGCGCCACAATCTGGGGCACCGATGAAATAACAAAGGCTGACAGCGATCAGCCGACCAACTGGTCGGTCTGGGCGGACGGAATCGAGGAGACGGCTATCTTGGACCTGATCAGCCCTAGCGAAGGAGCGCACCTGATAAGCGCTTTTGGCGATATCGGCGGTTTCACTCACGACAGTCTGGATGTATCGCCGCCCGCGGGCATGCATAGCAACCCGATTTTTACAAATACAAACACGCTGGATTACGCCGAGAAGAATCCAAACATAATTGTGCGGACGGGCACGCCAAAAAATAATGGCCCGACCATGGCTTATTCAGAAGACGGCGGCCATAGTTGGAAGCCGTTTTCCATGGGCCAGAACACCGGCGGCGGCGGAGGAAGAGGCGGCGGTTTCGGCAGATTTAATCGAGGAGGTGTGATTCTAAACGCCGACGGCGGCATATTTATGAGCCTGTCGGGAATGCCCTCGATCTCGAAAGACCGGGGCCTGAACTGGACGCCTTGCCAGGACATTCCACAAGGAGTCAGACCTGTGGCAGATCGAGTCGATCCGACGAAATTTTACGCAGTTGACGTGAATGACAAGAAAATATATTCCAGCGTGGACGGCGGCGCGACTTTTTCCGCGGCCGACGCAAAAGGCCTGCCCATCGTAGAAAATGAAATCCCCGCAGGCGGCGGACCGCGCGGTTTCGGGCCCCTGTGGCAATTAAAATCTACGTTGGGAAAAGAAGGCGACTTATGGCTGTTCGGCCGCAACGGGCTATATCATTCAACAGACGGCGGCGCAAGTTTCTCGCAGATCCCAAAGGTATCCGCCGTTCTCGCAATCAGCTTTGGCAAATCCGCGCCTGGTAAAGATGCTCCAGCCCTGTTCATTGCCGGAACCATCGATGGTCTTACTGCCATATTTCGATCAGATGACGGGGGCATCGCTTGGGTGCGAGTCAATGACGACCAGCACCAGTATGGCACCCGCTTTCGCTGCATGGCCGCCGACCCTCGCATTTTCGGCCGGGTGTATGTGGGCACTGACGGCCGTGGCATAGTTTACGGCGACATTGCCAAGTGAAGCGAAGGGACTCTAAAAGTGAGACTAGGGGACTCTAACAAAACCTCCCCTCTCCCTTTGGGAGAGGGGCTGGGGGTGAGGGAGTCTTTGGATGTATAGCAGGTTTTGTTAGAGCCCCTAATATTAATCAGACGCGCAAGTCGCACTGATTTTCACTTAATTCGGATAGCCCAGGGTTGCCGCACAGCGGCTACCCTGGGTTCAAAGGACCGAAAAAAAAGGAAAACCCCAACGGGGTTTCGGAAAAGCAGCGCCGATCTACGCAACCCTTTCAGGGTTGAAAAATTTGTGTGTGACCGTTATCCCGGGATAGCCGCTCCACGGCAATCCCGGGCTGTCATGTTCAATCCCTTCAGGATTGACAACGCCATGCTCGGCTGCGAAAATGGGTTAAAGTTTTACTGCACTTCGGCGGTCGAATACCTTTTAGGCTTTTGATCAGCAATGTCATCTGCAACAATTAAACTCTTCCTTCCGCTCGGCGACGCAAAGAGTCTTCGCACTGCGGAAATCTCCAACTGGACTGGAAAGGCAGTTGCAGCACCGCGTACTGAACTTGACGAGTTGCTAGCCCGAGAGGAACTCGACAATGCCGGAGTTTACATCCTCACCGGAACCGATCCAACCACGAATGCCCCATGCGCTTACATAGGTGAGGCAGAGGTCATCCGTGAGCGAATCAAGCAACACAAGGCTAAAGAATTTTGGGTTTCAGCCGTCGTGTTCGTCAGCAAGGATGAGAATTTAACAAAAGCCCATATAAGATACCTTGAGAGTCGATTGCTCGTTGAAGCCACCCAAATCGGCAGATTCACTCTAGAACAGAATCAAGCGACCGGATCGAAACTCCCGGAGTCAGACCGTGAAGATATGGAGGTGTTTCTTACTCGAATCCGGCAGATCCTGCCCGTCCTCGGCTCTGACATTCTCACCCCCATCGCCCAGGCCACTTCAAAATCCCAGCCTGGCGGTATGCTCTTTTGCCGCCTTAAGAGCGCTGAGGCAAAAGGGCAGCGGACACCTAACGGTTTCGTAGTCTTTCGCGGTTCTACCGCCGTCTTGGAAGATCGACCATCTGCCCAAAGTTATCCTTATGTTTTAACTCAACGCAAGGAACTCATTGCGAATGGCACGCTAATCGAGAAGGAGGGCTTGTTCCATTTTAGCAAGGATTCCGAGTTTTCGAGTCCATCAGCGGCGGCGGCCGTTATACACGGTGGCAGTGCGAACGGCCTTATAGCATGGAAGAATGAAGAAGGGAAAACTCTCAAACAAATTGATGAACAGGCCTAACCAGGCACTCAGGTGCCTCTTCTGACTTGTCCAGCAGTGTTTTTCTGGCGAATGTACACTGCCCACTAATTTGATTTTCCGCCTTCCCCTGTCCGCTTTTATTCATCCTTCATCCCTTCATCCTTAATTCTGCATTCTTCATTCTACATTCTTCATTTAATCCCTCATCCTAGGGTGGCTAATTTTTACACTGGAAATCCGTTTATCAATCTGCTACGCTCATCATGTTTATTTAGGCGTTTGCTTTCAGTCGGAAGAAAAACAAAAGCGGAGGCCAAAACGTGGAAAAAATGCTATTTAGGGCCCAAAAAAACAAGAAGCGCCTGTTGGCAGAAAACTTAGAAATCTCTGATATCAGCGTCAATTAGCGAGAATCAGCGTTCCCAAAACATGGAAAAATCGCGATTTGGTGACCAAAATAAAACAGTGGTTAGTGGGCAGTGATCAGTTGTCAGTGCTCAGTAGTAAGTTGTCAGTCTGAACCCCGGACCTGGAACCCGACGAGAATGTCATCCCACGCCTGAACCCTAAATTCTGAACCCTGAACCCTGAACCCTAGTCCCCAGCCTCTAGCCCCTCGCCACTGTCGGGCAGAGATATGATGACGAGTTTGTGGCGGTCGGCGTAGGCGATCACGTCGGCTTGATCCAGTAGGATGGTTTTGCCGGCCTCGACGGCCAGCACCGATGCGCCGGACTGGACCATGGTTTCGAGCGTGCCCAGGCCGATGGTGGGCACGTCGAAGCGCATGTCCTGCTGGGGCTTGGCGACTTTGACCACGGTGAATCCGCCCGCCGGACAGAGCGAGCCTGCGCGGCGGATGCACTGGTCGGTTCCTTCGACGGCCTCGACGGCCAGCACGGCCTGCTTTTTAACGGCCACGCTCTGGCCGATGTCGAGGCGGCCCATTTCCTTGGCCATCCGCCAGCCGAATTGGATGTCTTTCATCTGCCAGGGGTTTGGCCCACGGCGAGTAATGCGGCCCGGCGGCAGGAGCAATTCGGGTGCGTAATCGGTGGCCGGGGCCATGCGGATCCCTTCGGAGGCGAACTCGTCGACGATGGCCGTTAAAAGCGAATCGTCGCGGCAGTCTCTTTTGCGGGTCCAGAAATGGGGGAGAAACATGCGCGTCGTGCGCCAATCGGGGAGGTGGCGGATCCAGGCGAAACGCTGAAACAGGCGGACCTTGAAAATCTTGCCGGCCATGGTGCATTCGCTGACTCCGTTCCGCTTGAAATAGCGGATTGCGCTGCCGAACTTGGCCAGGCCCAGCCAGCGGAAATGATCGCATGCCCTGGCCAGGGCCGGGTCGGCATGCCCGATAACCGCCTGGCAGTAGGTTTCGCAACCCTGGCGCTTTAGCGCCTCGGCGATCACCAACGGATAGCGTCCCCAGCCGGCCAGAATCCCCACGCGACGCGGCAGGGCACTGGCAGAGCCAGTGGCACACAATTCCGGCAGGGCACTGGCAGAGCCAGTGGCACACAGCGGTTTGGTATCAGAAGCAGATTGCATGGGTTAGGGGATAGTGGGCAGGGTTCAGGGTTCAGGGTTCAGGATTTAGCACAAGTGGACAATAAATTACCCATTACTGAGCATATACCTGATAATAACCACTCATTATTTTTGCCCTCACCCCCTGCCCCTCTCCCGATCAACCTTTGGTTGGCGCCCGGCGAGGGGAGAAAATCGCGAAACCGCAAGCGGTTTTAACAATTATCTATTATGCCACGGCGCGGTGTTGTTGATGATCGTCATCGGCGTCGGTGTCGGAGGCGTCGGCGTTGGCCGATGGCGCGCCGGCGATACCGGCTTGGGCGGCGAGTTTATCCACGATTCGCTGCAGCATTTTGAGTTGTTTCCGCATTTCTGGTAGTTTGCTGATGGCGGCGAACCTGAGTTTTTGTTCTCGTTCCGGCGCGGCGGGAATGCCGAAGACCCTTGCACCCTCGGGCACGTCGTTGCTTACGCCCGCCTTTGCACCCAGCACCGCGCGATGGCCGATGTGCACGTGGTCGCGCACGCCGGTCTGGCCGGCCATAACCACGTAATCGCCGGTGGTCGTGCTGCCGGCAATGCCGACTTGCGAGCAGAACATGTTGTGGCGGCCGATGCGGCAGTTGTGGGCGATCATCACCAGGTCGTCGATTTTCGTGCCCTCGCCAATGACCGTGGGCCCGTATGTGCCGCGGTCAATGGTCGAGCCGGCGCCTATCTCAACGTCGGCGCCCAGGACCACATTTCCCAGTTGTGACGAGAGC
>JBEKSO010000261.1:0-6306 GCA_049516935.1 Thermoguttaceae bacterium | reverse complement strand
CCCCGCGGGTCCAACCTTCGGCAGCGACCGGTGGCGCGATCTTTTTCTGCATGCCCTTCGCGAGGCCGACCGCCTGGGTTTGGAATTGAGTCTGAATATTCAAAGCGGTTGGAACCTCGGCGGTCCCGGCGTCCAGCCCGATACGGCGGCCAAAATTGTCGTCTGGTCGGAAACGCTGGCAGCGGGTGGACAGAAAATCGATCAATCGCTTCCCACCCCTCAACACGACAATCGATATTATCGCGACATCGCCGTCGTGGGATATAAAATCAAAACCGACGTCTTGCCCCCGCCGCAAACCGGGAAAAAAATCCAGCGAAAACCGATCCGCGATCTTCCCCTAAAAATCGCCTCGAAGGAATTAGCCTGGTCTTGTCCCGACTGCACGCCCTTGCTGATGGATGATCCGCCCGAACCAGGCGAAGAAAACGCGCACATTCGCGACGTGCTCGATCTGACAAAATTTATGGACGACCAAGGGCGTTTAGTTTGGGACGCGCCCCAAGGCAAATGGGAGATTCTCCGTTTCGGCTATACCGTAACCGGCGCCCAGGTATCCACCTCCAGCGGCGATTGGAAGGGATTGGCCATCGACTATCTCGACCCGGACGCCTTTCGCACTTACTGGAAGCAGGTTGTCGATCCCTTGCTGGCCGATGCCGCTCCCTGGGCGGGAAAAAGCCTGAAATATCTGCATACCGACAGTTGGGAAAACGGGGGCATGAATTGGACGAAAAACTTCCCCCAGGAATTCCGCAACCGTCGGGGCTACGACCTCTTGCCCTTTTTGCCCGTTTTGGCGGGACGAATCGTGGAAAATCGCGCCGTTAGCAACCGCTTTCTCAACGATTTCCGCAAAACCGTGGGCGATTGCATCGCCGAGAACCATTACGGCCTGTTCGCCGAATTGGCGCATCAGCATAAACTGGAAATCCATCCGGAATCGGGCGGGCCGCACGGCGCGCCAATCGACGCCCTGAAATGTCTGGGGCGAAACGACATCCCCATGATGGAATTCTGGGCCCCATCTCCGCAACATCGCGTCAAGGATGAAGATCGCTTCTTTGTCAAACAAGGCTCCTCGGCCGCGCATATTTACGGCAAGAAATTCGTTAATGCCGAAGGATTTACAAACATCGGACTGCACTGGGAAGAATCGCTGGGAAACAATCTGAAGCCGGCTTTCGACTACGCCGCATGCGAAGGATTGAATCGCCTTTACTGGCACGCCTTTACTTGTTCGCCGGATGAAACGGGCCTGCCCGGACAAGAATACTTCGCCGGCACGCATTGCAACCCCAAAGTTACCTGGTGGAATTTTTCTGGCGACTTTGTCAAGTATTTGAACCGCTGCCAATATCTCTTACAGCAAGGCTTGTTCGTGGCCGATGCCTGCTATTACTACGGCGACAATGTGCCGAATTTCGTGCAGTTGAAAAGCTCTGACCCGGCCCGGGTCCTGCCGCGTTACGATTACGACGTGATAAACGAAGAAGTCCTTTTAAACAGGATGCAAGTTCGCGACGGCCGGCTCGTGCTGCCCGACGGCATGAGTTATCGGGTCATGGTCCTGCCGGGCCATCAGATTATTTCCCTGGAAGCACTGCGCAAATTGGCTCAACTCGTGAAAGAAGGGGCCACGATTATCGGTCCCAAGCCGGTTTCCGTCACCGGTTTAAAAAATTATCCTTCCTGCGACGTGGAACTGGCCGAATTGACCAATCAATTATGGGGCCGAAGCGACGGCCGCACCATCACGCAAAACATCTACGGCAAGGGCCGCGTGATTTGGGGGAAATCGGCCAAAGACGTCCTCGCCGCTTCCGGCGTTCCGCCCGATTTTGCATGCTATGGCGACGGACCCCAAGACGCGATTAATTACGTCCATCGCGCGGCCGGCGATATCGACATTTATTTCATCTCCAATCCCTCGAATCAGGCCAAATACTATCAATGCACGTTCAGGGTGGCCGACAAGGCCCCGGAGTTGTGGTCGCCCGACACCGGCGAAATTCGCCGCGCCATGCTCTATGTCTGCCAGAAAGACCATCGCCTCACCATGCCCTTATATTTCGAGCCTTATGGCTCCACGTTCGTCGTCTTCCGCCAACCGGCCGGACCGCATTTCACCAGCCTGGCTAAAGACGGTAAAACCTTGTTCCCTTACACTCCGGGTACGCAAACCGCTTTTCTGGTTAAGGGCTGGGCAGTTTACTGCCCAGTTAAAGACGGCCAACCGGTAATCGAAACGCGCGAAATGGGAAATTACGAATTGAAAAATGAAAGCGGGAAAACCATCCGCGTTGTCGTCGCCGAACCGCTCGCCCGCAACATTGAAGGACCATGGCAAGTCCATTTTGCTCCCGGCTGGGGAGCTCCGGAATCAATCGAGTTCAAAACCTTGAAATCCTGGACCGAGAACAACGATCCCAACATAAAATACTTCTCCGGAGCGGCGACTTATGTCCGGGACATCGACATTCCAGCCGAAATGCTCGATTCCAAAGGAGAATTGGAGCTTGATCTTGGCGACCTCCGCGAGATGGCCGAAGTACGTTTAAACGGCCAATCCTTGGGCGTGCTCTGGAAAGCCCCTTTCCGCATCGATATTTCTTCCGCGGCCCGGGCTGGAAAAAACCACCTGGAAATTCAAGTCGTCAATATGTGGGCCAACCGGCTCATAGGCGACCAGAAACTCCCGCCCGAACAGCGTAAAACAAAAACAAATATCACCAAGTTCGAAAAAGGCGACCAGCAACCGCTCCCCTCCGGCCTCTTCGGCCCAGTCACGCTGCGAAAAATCCCTGTATTACCATGCCAGTGAGAGATAAGAAAAGATAAAGGGACAGGTGTGTATATCTAAAAAATATATAATGTGTCCTAGAATTTCCCATAAAAAAGCGGCCAGTCAGCAAGACTTCGCATTTTGCCAAAATGAGTCTTGTGTACCCGGAATTCACCAAATGGGAAACTTCAGAATAATCCAAAATTCTTGTTTAATTAAATCACAATAGCTAGAGAATGTAGAGGGTTGAGCATGAATAATGTGCCCGAGTACAATTCCGAAGAATGTGGTAACGCAACATGGAAACAAAAAAGGACGGTGGTCGCAGTTGTCGTTATTTCCGTCTTTTTGCTGTTGTCTGTCGCAACGACTTTTCTGGTGCAGCAATATTGGATTTTGCCGCATCGAGAGTTTGATCCATTGGCCTGGAGAGATGAAACAAAAGTACAGCAAGGGTGTAGGCTGGAAATGGCCGATTCCCTCATTGAGGAAGGCACACTTTATAATAAGACTAGAGCGGAGGTGATTGAGCTTCTCGGCGAGCCACCTAAAAGCGGGTACTTTAAGGACTGGGATTTGGTGTATCGGCTTGGTAATGAGCGTGGCTTGTTTTCAATTGATTCTGAGTGGTTGGTGGTTCGGCTAGATGCGAAGGGACGAGTTGCCGAGTACCGGATTGTTCGCGACTGAAGAATGGCATGAGTCCGGTGGGGAAAAGGTGACAGCCACCAAATTCACCAAATTTGGAGGAGATAGGAGATTTGTTGCAGTTCGCGAATTCCAGAGACACCATACATAACTCTTGACATTATTTTGCAGAATTCAGAATTCCCGACGAATAGGTAAAGATTTCTTCAGGAGCGCGGGTGATGAGGGTTGGATATTGTCTATATGCCCCAAACTACGCCTTTTCTCCCTTTCCCGGCCTTCACATATAATAAACTTCTCCTTCCTATTGACCCTAGTGCCTAAAATCACTATCGTCTCCACGCGAATTTCTGTTTTTATCTTGTCGATCGCCTTTTCGCGTAGGGTGCATGGAATGCACCGGTAAAAAACTTTTCTCGTAGAGCGCATGAAATGCACCCTGAAAAAAACGGGTGCGTTGCACGCACCCTATTTAGTCATCTTTCTGCCGAAGGAGTGCAAGGAAGCATGTACCGGCCTCATCAAGCAATATTGTTTAGTCGTTTGATATTAGTTTTATCTCTTGTCAGCGGCTGTTCATGGTGGGAAGGCAATATCATGCGTTCCCAAAGTCCTGACGAAGGACTACCGGAAAAACACGAGTCGAAGCTGGTTGGCGACTTTGCCGTGCCGTTCGGGCTATATCCGGTTAAGGTCGAAGCAATCGGAATGGTATGGGGTCTAAAGGGCACCGGCAGCGATCCGGCGCCTTCCTCTGAGCGCGGGGTGTTGCTCGACGAAATGCAAACTCGCGGCGTTACCGAACCGAATAAAATTTTGTCCTCTGGCAATGCGTCGCTGGTGAAGGTGCAAGGTGTTTTGCGACCGGGTATTCAGAAGGGCGATAACTTCGACATTGAAATCCGCGTTCCCGGCCAAAGCGAAACCACCAGTCTCCGCGGCGGATATCTTCTTGAGACCCGCATGGCCGAAATGGCGTATCTGGGCGGCCAAATACATGAAGGAAAGCTGTTGGCCAAGGCGGAAGGCCCGATAATGGTCGATCCGCTGGCCGATCCCAAGACCGACCGCGTGTCGGCCTGCCGGGGCAGGGTCCTAGGCGGCGGCGTGGCTCTGAAATCGCGTTCGCTGGGTTTGGTCCTTAAACCCGAGCACCAAAGCGTGGCGAATAGTTCCCGCATCGAAAATGCCGTAAACAAGCGATTTCATTCATTTCAGAACGGCATAAAAATCGGCGTGGCCAAGGCAAAGACCGAAGAATACGTGGAATTGTCCGTGCATCCCCGATACAAAGATAATATTGATCGTTACGTGCGAGTAGTTCGAGCGGTGGCGATTTCAGAAACGGCTTCCCAGCGCATGGAGCGAATTGCCGCATTGGAGCAGCAGTTGCGCGAGCCGGCTGCTTCGGCCGATGCCGCGCTGCAATTGGAGGCCATCGGGATCGACGGCGTGCCGGCGCTATTGAAGGCCGTTCAGTCGAAAGATCCTGAAGTCCGCTTTTATTCTGCCGAGGCCTTGGCATATCTGGATCGCCGCGAGGCGGCCGCTCCGCTGGGCGAGGCCGCCCGCGAACAGCCCGCCTTCCGCGTATTCGCGCTTACGGCCCTCAGTTCCATGCAGGATTTCGGGGCCTACGAGCAGTTGCGCGACATGCTGTCCGGTTCCAGCGCGGAAACCCGCTACGGCGCATTCCGGGCCCTGTGGACGATGAATAAGAAAGACGCCTTGGTGGCCGGGGAAAATGTAAATGAACAATTCAAGTATCACGTGCTCGACGTATCCGGCCCACCCATGATCCACGTCACCCATAACCGCCTGCCCGAAATCGTGCTCTTCGGCAAACAGCAGAATTTCCTCACGCCCATATCGGTCAACGCGGGCAACCAGATCATGGTCAACAGCGTCAATCCCCAGGAAATCACCGTAAGCAAGTTTGCCGTCAAGGAAGCCGACCAGAAGCGGGTCGTGTCGGCGAAGGTCGATGAAGTGATTCGGGCGGTGGCCGAATTGGGCGGCACATATCCGGACGTGGTGCAAATGCTGCAAGAGGCCAAGGCCTCCGGGGCCTTGCCCAGCCGATTCGAGATTGACGCCCTGCCCGAAGCGGGCCGAACCTACGAACGCATCCCAACCGATGGCCCCGATATTGAGCAATCCAAGGCCTCGGTGAAAGCCGCTTCCGGCAAGCCCGCACCGGACTTATTCTACAAAAAGGTGGATAAGTCTACTCCCGATGACGGGGATGATGCCGCGAAAACATCTAAAAACGACGCCTCTGAGGAGAATTCCCAGGAAAAACCGGAGCCGAAGCATGGTTTCTTTGCTAAAATATTTGGATTCGCTTCCAAGGATTAAAAAAGAATGGCAAGCAATGGGGGGACGAGGGACAAGGGCGCTGGCCTGACGGCCGCAATTATATGATTGCAAATTGTAAAATGTATAGTGCATATTTCAAATTGAACTACAACTGAACACCTCGACCCGTTCTGAATCCAAATGTTTATCGTTGTTCAATTTGCAATTTTAAATTTGCAATTGCCAATTTGCAATAAATGATTATGCGCTCAAAACGCACTCAAACCTCAAAAAAGACTCTATCTTCTAATCCCCCATGTTAAAGGCGCTCGAACTCGTCGGATTTAAAAGTTTTGCCGACCGGACGCGGTTCGAGTTTCCCCCCGGCATAACCGTGGTGGTGGGACCGAACGGCTCCGGCAAGTCGAACGTCGTCGACGCCATCAAGTGGGTATTGGGTGAACAGAGCGTTAAAAGTCTGCGCGGCAAGGAGATGGCCGACGTAATTTTCAACGGTTCCGGCGCCCGCCGCGCGATCAATACCGCTGAAATCACGCTCACTCTGGACAATTCCA
>JBEKSO010000260.1:0-6321 GCA_049516935.1 Thermoguttaceae bacterium | reverse complement strand
GAGAAGGAAAACGATATTTTCGATGAAATGGAGGACGTCTCCAGCAGCGCGGCCGATTCGTTGGACAAAGGCGCGGGCTGGGATGCCATGGACGGCCCCATCTCGAACATGAGCGCAAAAGGCGTGACCGGCAATCGCCTGCCCAACTCCAGCGAAATCGGCGGCCGATCGGGCGAAGGTCGGCAAGGAAAAGCCAGCGGAGAATTCGTCGGCGATGAAGCGGTGGGCAAGGGCGGGCGCAACACGCCCAGCCGGCTCACGCCCGATCCTTATGTGAAAGGCCAGATCAAGGATCATAGCAAAGATTCCGTGGGCGGAGCCACCGGCGGTGGGAAGGAAAGCGGTCAAGGCGGCGAAGGGCTCGAAGGGCCCGCCCCCAAGGCCCCCGGCCGGCGCGACTTGCAGCGCCTGGCCGGCAAGCAGGCCGCGCTCAGGAACAAGGCCGAAGCCGTGGATCTGCAATTCCAAGTGGCCAACTTCCAGCATACCGATCTGGATAAAATGATCAAAATCATGGCCCAGGTCGAATTGGATCTAAGATCCGGCCGATATCAAAACGCCTTGCGGCAGCGGAGCGTGCTCGTCGGTGGACTGGGTAACGTAAAGCAATATCTCCAAGGCGAGTTCGAGGACCGCAAGGATTCCACCGCCAACCTGCCCGCCGAGATCCAAAAGGAGATCCTTGGCGGCATGCAAGATCCCTCGCCTCGCGGCTGGGAAGAGCTAAACCGCCAATATTTCGAGCGCCTATCCAACGGTACGGCTCAATGACATAAAGCCGCGACCGTTGGTCGCACACTACGCCGCTAATGTTGGTTTGCGTATCGAACCGCGACCAACGGTCGCGGCTTTTTGAATATCATTTTCCCACGCAAAACCGGCTGAAAATCCGCTCCAACACGTCATCCGTATATACGGCCCCAACAACTTTTCCCAAATCATCCATGGCCATGCGGATCTCGGCGGCGATGAATTCCTCGCCCCTTTTCGATCGGGAAAGCCCCCGGGCGTTTTGCAGACTTTCTCCGGCGCGATCGAGCGACTCGCGGCAGCGGGCGGCGGTGCTTGCCACAACGTCGCCGCAGACTGTTTCCGCGGATATCGCCATCCGCCGCAATTCCATTCGCAACAATTCAAGCCCCTGGCCCGTAACGCTGCTGGTCAATACGGTCGGCTGCTCATGGGTGGATGGCCGGTGCATTGCGGTTGAGCAAACGTCCGGTGATGCGGCATCGATCTTCGTCCAAACTACAATCCGATGCAAATCATCCATCCGGGCAAGTTCGGCTTGTTCCCAGAAATCCAGCGGGCGTGTGGCATCCAGGCAGAACAATCGCACATGTGCCCGGGCAATTTGTTCAGCCGCGGCCGCTTGTGCCGCCCGATCTGGCGAAATAGAATCGCTGCTCTCCAGGGCTGATTCCGCGCGAAATCCGGCAGTGTCGATTATTTGGCACTTTCGGCCGTCAAAATCCAACTCGGCCACCAGGTAGTCGCGAGTCGTGCCCGGCGTTTCCGAAACCAGGGCCTGCTCTTTGCGCGTCAGGGCGTTAAACAAACTGCTTTTGCCTGTGTTCGGCTGGCCGAAAAGCACCGCCCGGACCGCCGTTTGCGCCGTGCCCCGCGATTCCATTTGCGCGGCCAATCGGGCCACATTTTCCGCCGCATCATCGAGCCTGCTCTGCAACTGTTCAGTCGTAATGAAAGGCAAATCCTCATCGGCGAAATCGAAACTGGCTTCCAGATGGGCCAGCAACTCCAAAAGCATGTCGCGCAGATGATGCAGCGGGCCCGCCAGTCCGCCGGCCAGTTGAGCGGTCGCGACCAGCAACTCCTGCTGATCGGATGCTTCGATCACGCCCAGAACGGCCTCGGCCTGTGTCAGATCTATCCGCCCGCTTAGGAAGGCCCTCAGCGTAAACTCGCCGCGCTCGGCCATTCTGGCCCCGGCCCAGCATAGCGACATTAGCAAGGCCTCCAACAGAGGCTGGGAACCCAGGGTGTGGAACTCCGCCACAATTTGTCCGGTATAACTGCGTCCTTGGGGCCAAAAAAACAAATCGCACGGCACAGGGGCGCTTATGCCCGCCAATTCCAGCGAACCTTCGATGGCCCGCGCATGCGTCGGCGCCTGTAGTTCCCGCTTATCGTTTGAATGAAATACCGCACTTAGACATTCTAGAACATTCGGGCCGCTTAAGCGCACAATCCCCCGCGCCGCGCCGCCGGGCGCCGAAGCAATGGCGGCAATGGTGTCGTCAAGGGGGAACATGAGGATTCAGGATTGATATTTAATCGTTAAAGAGAGGCAAAAAATAATGTCGCATAAAATAGCCGGCGGCTAACGGCCGCCGGGGAGATCCCAGGTATTTTCCGGCGTTCGTTGACTGCCGGCTATCCACAAATGGATTTCAATTTTTTATTTTCTTCCGACCTTTGGACGGTGGCGCCGCTCCTGGTGCGGGCTTGGTCTTGGGCAAAAACTTCCGCTCGCACACGCCCCAAATGGTCGTGGCAATGATGTAAATGCACAATCCGCTGGCCACTTTGAAGAACAATATGCCCATGAAAACCATCATGTATTTCATGACTTTCTGTTGCGTAGCGGCCTGTTCGTCGGCGGCCGGCGGCATCATTACTTTTTGTTGCCAGATAAACAAAACAAGCGTCAGCACCGGCAGAATATTGAAAAATGGACCCAGGAAGAATATGCCCGAGCCGGTGGTAGTGACGTACTCCGGCATGAACGAGGTCCAATTAAAGAGCATGTCGGGCGCGGCCAAATTCGAGCACCATCGCACGGCCGAGCAAATCAACGGCTCGTCGCGCAACTCCACGTCGTACATCAGCGATTTGTAAAGGCCGATGAATATCGGCAATTGAATCAAAAGCACCAGGCATCCGCCCAGCGGGTTGTAATTGTGTTTGCGGAATAATTCTTGTTGGGCCTTGCTGCGGGCTTGCATGTCGGTTTTGTATTTTTCGGTGAGGCGCTTGATTTCCGGCTGCAACTCCTGCATCTTCTGCTGGCTGCGAGCTTGTTTTATGCTCAGCGGGTACATGCATCCGCGGACCAGCACGGTCAACAAGATGATCGCCAGTCCGTAGTTCCGCACCACGAAATAAAACCAGTGCAATATCCACGACATAACCAAGGCGGGCCCTGCAAATACCGGCCAGCCGTAATAAATCAACTCGCTCAGTCCATATTGGGCCAAAAGCGGCGGGCGCTTCGGCCCCGCGAATATCTCGAAGTTTTGCGAGAGTTCCTCTCCGGGTTTCAACTCTTTCAGCAGGCTGATTACGCGAAAAGAAATATTTGTCAGATTTTGATGATATGACTGCTTTCCTAACTGAATCGCACGACCAGCATCATTCATACCGACGCGCAAAGGTCGCGACGCGGCGAACCAAATGTCGTTGGGATGTTCCATAACGGGAATCATCACCGCGGAGAAATATTGGGCGTCGACGCCTATAAAAGTCAGCGAGTGTCCTTCCCAGGGAGGTCCTACAATGTCGCTGGCAATCGTGGGGCAACCCACCATTGAAGGCACGTTTTGATCGAACGATACCACCACGTCGCGCAAACCCGCCCCGCCCCAATTACGGCTCACTTTGTTGGCATACCACCAGCCTTCGGTGGGCAGGCCGTTTGGACCGTCCAGCCGATACGCTACTTTTTTCGCGGTTTCGCCGGTGTTGACGATCTTGATCGAGAATTCCAGGTTATAGGCCTTATAATCCGATTCCAGTATCTTATCTGCCGGCACTTTGACCAGAGTATATGTCTTGAAAATCTCCAGATTGTACTTGGGCAATTTCTTGGAAAAAACAACGTGCGTTTGATCGGCCTCGACCTTTTCCCACGTCGTCGATCGAAGCTTTACGCCTTTTAGCTCCCGCCCCAACTCCACGGCCTTGTCTTTTTCGTCGTCGGGAATCTTTTTGTCGTCGATCTGCTGCATGGTCAGCAGAAAAGACAATGGATCGTCGTTCTCCGGCGATACTATAGCCAGCGGGCGGCGCGTAAGCGTGGCCGAAAGAGTAAGTTCCTTGCCGTTGCGAAGGACCTTGATTTTAACCGTTTGCCCGGGCTTGGTATGTTCCAAGACGTTTTTTTTCTCTTCCTCGGACCGCCCCAGCATGAGCTTTTCCGCGGTGCTGTTTTCATTATCCAAAGAGGCAAAAGAATCTATCGGCTTGCCGTCGATCTCCTTAATTATGTCGCCAACTTTGATCCCCGCCTTGGCCGCCGGCGTGCCTGCGCCCACCACTTGCACCATCTGACCCGGCCCCGGCAGGTTTTTGTCCATAACCAGGTGTCCCAGATAACCGCTGCGGTCGTCGATCTCGCGGTAACTGCTGAGTTCAATCCGCGCCAATGCCGCGCCGCGGTTGGTAAACGTACACAACATGCGATACGGATCGTCCGGATCGGCCGAGCCCAGGCTGATCCATTCTTCCACGGGCGCCGGTTCTGCGGCGGCAGCCCCTTCGGGAATCTTTTTCTCTTCTTCCGCAATCTTTTCCCCGGGCTTTTTTTCCTCGGCCGTTGCTGTTTTTTCCGCCTCGGGTGCGGCGGCCTTTTCTTGCTCCTCTTTCGGGGCCGCTTCTTTTTCCTTCTCCGCTTCTTTCGGTTTTTCGCCCTTCTCGGCGTCATTCTTGGCCGCTACCTCATCCTTGGGCTGCGGTCTTTTCGGCGGATACAACTTCTGCATCACAGAGAAGTAGCCCGTGAATATGACAAACGCCAAAAGCAGAAATAAGACTAAACGTCGTTCCATGTCTAGGATTCAGATTTTATGTTTTAGGTTTTATTTAGCCCCCGGTGAATACACCGGGGGTTTATCGGGTTTTATTTAGGCCCCGGTGAACACACCGGGGGGTTTATCGGGTTTTATTTAGCCCCCGGTGAATACACCGGGGGGTTTATCTTGCTGTCAAAAAGGCTCTACAGAAAGTGATTCGGGTATGGAAATTTGCTGAATAATGAACTGTTTACTGAAAACCGACAACTGATAACTTAACTGAACCCTGAATCCTGGCCCCTGCCCCCTTTTAACGCCCGTCGCGCAGTCTGTCCCCGAGAAAGTTGTCCAGTTCCGGGACCTCGTAGATTTTCGCAATGGTTTTATCGAAGGGGTATTCCACCCTGCGGAAACGAACGACTTCATCCTCCAAAACGGCGTAGCATGACCGGGGGTTGCCGTCTCGGGGCTGCCCCACCGATCCCACGTTGATCATTATTTTTTCTTTTGTCAGCCGGTATTCGTTATTGATTTCCTCGGGACTGAAAAAGTTGAAATTCTCCGTAAATACCCCGGGCACGTGCGTATGGCCTTGAAACGCGTACTGCGGCACGAGGGCGAAAATCTTCTCCAGCTTGCGCTTGTTGTAAATATCTTCGGGGAATACGTATTCATTCAGCGGATTGCGCGCGGAACCGTGTACGTACAGAAATTTGCCTCCTTGTTCCTGATAAGTTCTGGGCAACTCGCCCAAAAAATCCCAGCGCCGCTGGCGCTGGGCCGGAGGGCCGCCGGCGTTTTCCAATTGGTTGCGGGTCCAGAATATCGCCCGTTCCGCCCCGGAGTTGAAACCCTCGGGATCGAACAGTGCGCCTTGGTCGTGGTTTCCCAACAGGCAAACCCGGCACTTCATAATCTCATCGATCACCTCGCGAGGATTAGGGCCGTATCCAACCAGATCGCCAAGACAAAATATCTCGGAAATGCCTTGATCGCGAATGTCGGCCAAAACCGCTTCGAGGCTCTCGATGTTGCTGTGGATGTCGCTTATGAGGGCTCGTTTCACGCTTTAAAACACCGGCGGTGGCCGGATCAGTTAGAGGGGGGGTCGCTTGCAAGCAGTTCAAAGTGTATTGTTGCAGGATTATATGGTCAAGTCGAGAGGTGGCACTAAAATTGATATTTAGAGTCTTACGCACTAGTACCCTCTCCCTCCGTGAGAGGTCTAATTAATAAAATTCCCCTCTCCCTCTGGGAGAGGGTTAGGGTGAGGGTGATTTGCCGAACAATGTAAGACTCTAGAATTGTTGCCTGTATTGGATTTTTCAGAATTCGATAAGCCCTCGATAAATCAGATTACATTTATATCATTCGCCTTATGAATATCCTGGCCTTGGAAACCACTAATTGGATCGGAAGCGTGGCGGCGATGACCGATGGTAAGTTGTTGCTGGAATTGGAATTAAATCCAAAACAGCGCACCGCCCAATCGCTTCCGCCCGGCATCGAAACCCTGCTGGAGCGCGTGGGCTGGAAACCGGCCGACGTACAACTTGTCGCACTAACAATC